>JAUYDJ010000101.1 GCA_030690025.1 Chloroflexota bacterium
GATAGCCAGCCTGCAAGGGACACTTGAGGCCATGGGCAGTAACTCGGCTATTGTTAACGTGGGCGGTATCGGTTTCCAGGTCTATCTGCCCACCTCCGCCCTGAGTCTGATGACCACCGTCGGCCAGAAGGTCAAGCTCTACACCCACTTTCACCTGCGCGAGGACAATGCTACCCTTTACGGCTTCACCACCACCGAAGAGCTGGCGCTATTCGAAACCCTGCTCAGTGTATCCGGGATTGGCCCCAAGATAGCCCTCGGTATGCTCTCCGCCATGACCGTGGAGAAGCTGACCGCGGCCATTGCCACCGGCAGCACCGACCTGCTCACCGAGATACCGGGCATTGGCAAGAAAACGGCTAGCCGCCTCATTCTGGAGCTTAAGGACAAGCTCGGCGCTGGCTGGGTCAGCACCCCCGCCACCCAGTTTGACGCGGAAAACGCCGATGTGGTCACTGCGCTAACTTCCCTGGGCTACTCCGTCAGCGAAGCCAGCCGGGCTGTCGCCGCCCTATCTGCCTCTTCTAAGTTGAGCCTTGAAGAGAAAATCAAGCTGGCATTGCAGTATTTTGGGGGGAAGTAAATGGCTACCGATGGCTCAAGCCCTGTAAGCAGATTTTGGCTTTGCCCACTATATTCCTTTAAGTGCGACGCCGAAACAGTAACTTTGACGAAAGGGGTAGAGATAACCCGAATATCTCCTGGATTCGTGGAATATCTTGAGAAACATTACTCACACCGGTCAAAGACAATGCCTAGCGCAGCAAAATGGATGGCTTCGCTACCTGGTCACACGGACATCACCGGGATTACCGAACCTCTTGAACTTTCCCGAATCGGCTTCCAAGAACTTGATAGGGCTGACAACTTGTTGGTTGATCTAATGACAGCATTAAGACTTTATCAAAAAGGCAGAGTCGTTGCGGGGTTACTGACATCTGCTCAGCTTCATAATTCCGAGTGGTCTTACGGGGGGACAACTAGCTGGACATCCGTCTCCAGTATCGATTTCTTCGAAGAAGAACCGATGTATGAACTTCGACGGCCAAATGTGCCGAAGATTAATGAATTGCTACAGAATATTCGTCAATGGCGAGCGGCTGACGTGCTTAAGACTGTAGATACTGCTCTAAGAAGGTTCCATTCCGCCTACCACGGTCCTATAGAGGATAGGGTGATTGACCAGATGATTGCTTTTGAGTCTTTGTATATAGCAGACGAAAAAGAACTCGGATACAAGCTAGCTTTGAGAACCGCCTTCTTATTGGGAAGAAAACGAAAACAGATATTCACTGATATGAGGAACGCTTATGGCTTCAGAGGAAAGATTGTACACGGGGGCAAGCAACCAAATAGAGATGTGCTAAGACATATTACTCCGAAAACCGAGGAATACTTACGACAGTCTATACGTAAATTTCTCTTGCTGTTATCTCAGGGAAACTCACTAAAAATAATCAGAGATAAACTTGATGAGAACATACTGAAGAATGGGAGAACACTAACCAACAGGGGCTGAGTTTACGCCATAGGTATTGGTTGCCCCATTGTGAAATAACCCTCTCCCCAATCACCACCCCCTCCCCAAGATTTGCTATACTAATTCTGGAGATACTTATGCCTCAGTTTCAATTAGCCTCAGATTTCGGCATGACCGGCGACCAGCCCCAGGCCGTGGACAAGCTGGTAGACGGCCTGAATAAGAATTACCGGCACCAGACACTGCTCGGCGTCACCGGCAGCGGTAAGACGTTCACCATGGCCAATGTCATACAGCGGGTGCAGCGCCCTACCCTGGTCATGAGCCACAATAAGACCCTCGCCGCCCAGCTTTACGCCGAGTTCAAGGACTTCTTCCCCAGCAACGCCGTGGAGTACTTCGTCAGCTACTATGACTACTACCAGCCGGAAGCCTACGTGCCGCAGGCCGACCTCTATATTGAAAAAGACGCCGATATCAACGAGGAAATCGATAAGCTACGCCATGCCGCCACCCGTGCCCTCTTTGAGCACCGCGACGTGGTCATTGTCGCTTCGGTGTCCTGCATCTATGGCCTCGGCGAGCCCGCCGAGTACCGCAGCTTTGTCCTCAACCTCAAGAAAGGCCGCAGCAACCGCGACAAGATGGTGCGCCAGCTGATTGACATGCAGTACGAGCGCAATGATATCGACTTCACCCGCGGCAGGTTCCGCATCCGCGGCGATACCCTCGAGGTGCAGCCCGCCTACGAGGACTTCGCCCTGCGCATCGAGTTCTTCGGCGAAGATATAGACCGCATTGTCGAGATTGACACCCTCACCGGTGAAGTTCTGGCCAACCTCGATGCGGTGGATATCTACCCGGCCAAGCACTTCGTCACCACGCATGACAAGCTGATGCGGGCTATCGACAGCATCAAGTTGGAGCTGGAGCAACGGCTGGCCGAGCTGAGAAAGCAGGGCAAACTGCTGGAGGCCGCCCGGCTGGAGGCACGCACCAACTTCGACCTGGAAATGCTACAGGAAGCCGGCTACTGCCCCGGCGTGGAGAACTACTCCCGTCACCTCTCCGAACGGCCGCCGGGCAGTCCGCCGTGGACGCTCCTCGACTATTTCCCGGAGGACTTTCTGCTCATCCTGGACGAGTCGCACATGACCGTACCCCAGGTTAAGGGCATGTATCACGGCGACCGCTCCCGCAAGGAGACGCTGGTCGAGTACGGCTTCCGCCTGCCCTCCGCCCTGGACAACCGCCCCTTGAGCTTCCGTGAGTTCGAGCAGCGCGTCAACCAGGCCCTCTACACCTCGGCTACACCGGCGCCTTATGAGCTTGAGCACAGCCAGCAGGTGGTCGAGCAGCTGGTGCGGCCCACCGGCCTGCTTGAGCCAACCGTCGAGGTCAAGCCGACCAAGGGGCAGATTGACGACCTGCTGCACCAGATTAAACTCCGCGTAAACAAGGGGCAACGCTGCCTGGTCACTACCCTCACCAAGCGCATGGCCGAGGAGCTGGCCGACTACCTCATCGAGGCAGGAACCAAGACCCACTACCTCCACTCCGAGATTAATACGCTGGAGCGGGTGGAGATACTGCGCGACCTCCGCCTCGGCGTTTACGATGTCGTTGTCGGTATCAACTTATTACGAGAAGGCCTCGACCTGCCCGAAGTCAGCCTGGTGACCATCCTTGACGCCGATAAAGAAGGCTTTTTGAGGTCGGAGGAAGCCTTAATCCAGACCATGGGCCGGGCCTCCCGCCACATTGACGGTCATGTTATCATGTACGCCGACACCGTCACTGGCTCCATGGAGCGCGCCATGAAGGAAGTGCAGCGCCGCCGCGCTATCCAGGAAGCCTACAATAAGGAGCATAACATTACCCCCCAGGGTATCAGGAAGGCCATCCGGGACATTACCGAACGCATCAAGGTCGTCGCCGAGAGCCGCGCCACCTATACGGCCGCTCCCATCTCCAAGGAAGACATCGCCCGGCTGGTCAAAGAGTTAGAGGCGCAGATGAAGCAGGCCGCCCGCAATTTGGAATTCGAGAAAGCCGCGCTCCTCCGCGACCGAATTGTGGAGCTAAAGAAAGAGCTGGTCATGTTGGAACCGACCGGGACGCCCCGGATACGCTAGCCAAGTAAGGGAGTGTGAAAGAGAGAGGGGCGAAGCCCCTCTCTCCAATCTCTTCCCCTTCCCCTATGCTAGGGGAAGGGGATAAAGGGGATAGGGTCAGTGGACAATGATATAGAGACCAGACAGGAACGCCGCGAAAAGAAGCTCCAGAAAAGACGGGAGCGTATACACCAGCATGGGCGGCGGTTAGCGCAGACCTACCAGGACGCCATTCTCAAGAGGCTGAAAAGAGATAAGGCTAAGTACTAGCCTTACTCATTCTCCCGCTCCTCTTTCCCCCCCCGTAACCCCTCTTCCTCAAGCTGCTCCATGATGCGCGCCGCCCTCGGGTAACCAATATGTAACCGCCGCTGCAGGAAAGACGTCGAGATATGCTGGTGGTGCTCCTCGGCGAGCTGCCGAGCGCTCTCCAGCATCGGGTCCCGGGCGGTCAAAGCGTCCCTCTTCGCCATCATCGAAGGCAGGCTGAACTCGTCAATCTTGAGCTGGACGGCCTCTTCCTTCCGCTGGCTGCTCCAGAAATAGACCAGCCTTTCCGTTTCCGGGTCGGAGACAAAGCAGCCCTGCAGACGCTTCGGCTTGGCCGCCTCGGTGGGCATATACAACATATCGCCACGTCCCAGCAGCTTCTCCGCGCCGCCGGTATCGAGGATGGTGCGCGAATCGACCTGCGAGGTGACGGCAAAGCTGATACGGGTGGGGAAGTTTGCCTTGATTAGACCGGTAACCACGTCCACCGATGGTCGCTGCGTAGCCACAATGAGGTGGATGCCCGTGGCCCGCGACAGCTGGGCTAACCGGCACAGGATATGCTCGACCTCGTCAAAGCCGGTCATCATCAGGTCGGCCAGCTCATCGATGACCAGCACCAGGTAGGGCAGCCTGTCCGTGCCCTGCCGGTTCCGGTTGTAGCTCTCGACATTCCGGGCGCTGGAGGCCGCCATCAGCTGGTAGCGTTTGTCCATCTCCATGTTCAACCAGCGCAGCGCGCCGAGCGCTCTCTCCGTCTCCACTATCACCGGCACCGCCATGTGAGGTATGCCGTTATAGGGCGTCAGCTCCACACGTTTCGGGTCAATCATAATGAACTTAACATCGTTGGGGGTATTGTGCAGCAACAGGCAGCAGACAATGGAGTTCAGACAGACGGTCTTACCGCTGCCGGTAGCCCCGGCAATAAGCAGGTGGGGCATCTTGGTCAGGTCGCCGGCTACGGCTTCGCCGCCGGCGCCCTTGCCCATGGCTATGGTCAGCTTCGACTTCGACTCCATCTTCTGAAAAGAACTGGTCTCAATTACTCCGCGCAGACTGACTGAGCTGGAGACGGTATTGGGCACCTCAATCCCCACCACCGATGTGCCCGGCACTGGGGCCTCAATCCGTATGCTGGATGCCGCCAGCGCCAGCGCCAGGTCGTTGGCCAGCGAGGTTATCCGCTCCACCTTGACCCGGGTTTTGGAGACCTCCTCCTGCCTGATTTTGACATTCCCGTCGCGGTCGCGCTCTTTGACTCCCTTTGTCTTGCGCTCCCAGCCCGGTTCCACGCCGAACTGGGTCACGGTGGGGCCGTTATTAATCTGGGCTACCTTAGCCTCGACGCCGTAGCTGGCCAGCGCTTCCTCGATGCGCTTTGCCCGCTGCACGTTGTCCGCCTGTGTGAGTTCAACCTCAGTGGAGCGGTCAAGTATATCGATGGGCGGCAGTTGCCAGCCGTCGACGATAACAGGATTACCCGACTGGCCGTACTTCTTCCATACCTCCTGGGCTACCTGTTTCAGCGACTTGGGTTCCTCGCCAGCGGCAGCCGCCGCGACCGGCGCCTCTGCCGACTCAGCCTGTGGCTGCCTGGCCCTGGTTGATTTGGGGGGTGCGGCAGGCTCAGCTACTGAGGCTGGCCTGGCGATAGAAACCGGCTGAGGCACAGTCGGCCGCCTGAATTTCCGCACCAGCCATGCAGCAAACCGGCGCGCTAAACGGAAAGACTTCCGCGGCGCCACAAAAATGAGACCCAATATGATTATGCCCGCAGTACGCAAGACACCGAGAAAGTCCGCTGAACCAGCAATGCCCAGCCCGATATTGCCACCCAGCCCCAGCAGGGCCAGTATCCCCCAGGCTGCGGCAAAAAAGACAAAACCGCCCAACCACCAGTTCCAGCGATGAACAAGTGAGGACAGCTTCCGCCGCCAGGCCACTACCACCAGGACGGCGAGCGCCACCACGATGAGGATAAGCCCGGCCCCAAACAGCGCCCACGTGCTATTGGCGACATCAGTCGCCCAGGCAAAGATGGCCGAACGCTGCGAGATAAGCACGAGCAATATGATGACAGTGAGCAGCACCCAGCGCACCGGGCGCAGCATCAGGAAATGGGAAAAGCGGCTCCACCCCGGCCTTCGCCGCGGTTTTCTTTCTGAGGTACCTTTGCCGTTAGTTTTCTTCTTAGCCATGTCACTCGTATTACACCCTGACCATGAACGGGAGAATCATCGGGCGGCGCTTGGTCTCATCGAAATAGAACTTATTAAGAACGTCTCTTACCTTAGCGCTGATATAGCCCCAATCGGCCGGGCGGTCACGCCCGTGGTCCAGCGCCTGGGCCACCAGGTCTCGACTGCGGTCTATCATGTCCTGGGTCTCTCTCATGTCAACAAAGCCACGTGACACAATGTCCGGCCGGCCGATAAGCTTGCCCGTTTGACGGTTAATCGCGATAATTACCACCACTATGCCGTCTCTGGACAGCATCTGCCGGTCGCGCAGCACCACCGTGCCCACGTCGCCCACGCTCATGCCGTCCACGTACACATCGCCGGCGCTGACCTTGCCCGTTACCTTACCACCCTGGGGGCTAAGCTCGAGGATATCGCCATCCTCCAGCACAAAGATATTCTCTTTGGCTATACCCACCGCTTGCGCCAGCTGGGCGTGTATGGTCAGGTGACGGTACTCGCCGTGAATCGGCATGAAAAACTTCGGCTTGACCAGGCTTAGCAGCAGCTTCAGCTCTTCCTGGCTGGCATGACCGTGAACATGGACCGGCGCCACCCGGCTGTATAACACCTGGGCACCCTGCTTAAACAGGCTGTCTACCGTCCGGTTGATTACCGCCTCGTTGCCCGGGATAGGGCTGGCGGAAAATACTACGGTGTCGCCGCGGATGATGTGAAGCTGCCGGTAGTCCCGGTTGGCTATGCGCACCAGGGCTGAGGTAGGCTCTCCCTGGCTGCCCGTGGTAATAAACGTAATCTTATTATGGGGGATGGCACGGATTTCGTCCACGTGGGCCACTATCCCCTCCGGTATTTTCAGGTAGCCCAGCTCAGCCGCCATGCGCACCGTCTCCGTCATGCTGCGCCCGATGATGCAGACGCGCCGCTGGTATTTGGCCGCTGAATCGATTACCTGCTGGACGCGCGACACCAGTGACGAAAAGGTAGCCACAATCACTCTCCCCGGCGCATCCGCCATGATACGGTCGAGTGTTTCGCCCACTACCCTTTCCGATGGCGTATAACCGGGCAGTTCGGCGTAGGTGGAGTCGGAGAGGAGAAGCAATGCTCCCTGTGCCCCAATCTGGGCCAGACGCGATAGGTCGGTTGGCTTACCGCTCACCGGCGTATAGTCGATTTTGAAATCGCCGCTGTGGACTATGTTGCCAACCGGCGTATAGATGACCAGCCCCACCGCATCCGGTATGCTGTGGCAGACCGGGAAGAACTCCACCTTAAACGATTTGCCGAGAACAATGGAGCCGTTGGGCGGCACTACTTTGAGGTTGGCGCCGGCCAGTTTTCGGTGCTCTTTCACCTTGAGCGAGATGAGGCCCTGGGTAAGCCGGGTGGAATAGACCGGCACGTCAAGCTGGGGCAGCAGATACGGCAGGGCACCGATATGGTCCTCATGACCATGGGTAACAATTATCCCTCTTACCTTCTCCTTTTTCTCCATGACATAGCTGAAATCAGGGATTACCAGGTCAATGCCCAGCATCTCTTCCTCGGGGAACATCAGTCCGGCGTCAATGATGATGATGTCGTCGTCGTACTCCAGCACCATCATGTTCTTGCCGACTTCGCTTAAGCCGCCGAGGGGGATTATCTTCAATTTTCCTTTAGGCATAGTTTTCAGACCTATCCGAACAAGTTCAACTGCTGCGGTGGCGATTTGGTTTCGGTCACGCTCTCTGTCCTCGCCAGAAGCGGGGGAATCTTTAGTACATCCTGCTCAATCACCGGGCGTAGGCTCTGCTGGTGCAGCGCTGCCGCCGGGTGGTACATGGCAAAATAGATTACGCCATCACGCTTGCGGGCCGTGCCGTGCACCTTGCTTATGCTCTCCCCTGGGAAGAACTTACCCAGCGAGTAGCGTCCCAGGGTAATAATCATGCGGGGATGGATTATCTCCATCTGGCGTTCCAGCCACTGGTGACAGGCGGTTATTTCCGCGGGCAAAGGTTCACGGTTTCCCGGCGGGCGGCTCTTGACTACATTGGTTATGTAAACCTGTTCACGCTTCAGATTAATTAAGGCCAGCAGGCTGTCCAGATATTGTCCCGCCGGCCCCACAAACGGACGCCCCTGCTGGTCTTCATGCCAGCCCGGCGCCTCCCCGATGAACATTATTTCGGCGTTCTCCGGTCCCTCACCGGGTACTGGCCTGGTGCGCGACTTAGCCAGGTCGCAGCGTCGGCAGGCCGCGATTTCCTTATAAAGTTCGCTTAAGGCTGACATCTCTTACTACGAAGCTGACCACTTGTGTCTATGATAACACGGTTAGTATATTGAGTCAATTTATGCCAGCCTCTGGTCTTCCCCCTTTGAAAAAGGGGGATGCAAGGGGGATTTCAGCTGCTGCCCAATGACGCTGTGAAAGGTTGTCATAGCCACGAAAACAGGTCTCAGACTATTGTGTCATTCTGAAAGATTCATCCTGAAGGATTCTTCCTGAAGGAGGATGCCGCAGGCGGACGACTGAAGAATCCGTCAAAGAAAGAACGGATTCTTCGCTACGCTCAGAATGACAGTGCGTGGGCGTTTTCGTTGTTCGTGGTGCCCGCGTAAATGGGCATGTAGGATTGCGAGTCCCGATGAAATCGAGGACGAAGCAATCTCTACCTCCATTGGGATTGCTTCGCTTCGCTCGCAATGACGCACCAACCAAACGCAACCGGGACCCGGCATCCTGACAGTTTGACAGTACCAGATACAGTTGGTAGACTTTCAAAGGGAGAAAAGATATGAGTTTTTTAAGCCAGGTTGACCCGCAAGTCGGTCATGCCCTCCAGTTGGAAGCCAGGCGGCAGAAGGAAAGCATAAACCTCATTGCCTCGGAGAACTACGCCAGCCGGGCCGTGCTTGAAGCCGAAGGCTCCATTATGACCAACAAGTACGCAGAAGGCTATCCCCGGCGCCGCTACTACGGCGGCTGCGAGAACATGGATACCGTGGAGAACCTGGCAATTGACCGTGCTAAAGAGCTATTTCACGCCGAACATGCTAACGTGCAGCCCCATAGCGGCGCCCAGGCCAACATGGCAGCATACTATGCCCTGCTGAATTACGGCGATACGGTCATTGGCATGAGCCTGGCTCACGGCGGGCACCTCACTCACGGCAGCAAGGTGAGCTTCTCCGGCAAATCCTATAATTTCATCTGCTATGGCGTTAGCCGGGAGACCGAGAGAATCGACTATAAAGAGTTGGAGAGACTAGCCCTGGAGAATAAGCCCAAGCTCATCGTGGCCGGGGGCAGCGCCTATCCCCGGATTATCGATTTTGAGCGTATCCGACACATCGCCGACCGGGTTGGCGCTAAAGTTATGATTGATATGGCCCACACCGCCGGCATGATTGCCGTCGGCCTGC
>JAUYDJ010000127.1 GCA_030690025.1 Chloroflexota bacterium
AGAAAAAACAACGCGTAAACATTCTGGCCGAACATATAAACAAAATCTAAAATTGCTGGCATTGAAGACTACTTGACAAGCCTTATTTTGTGTTTTATAATTCAGTATACTCTGATATTTCTGATATATTGGATTATACTAAAGGAGGTGGAAAGTGGCCGGCAAAGAGAAGACTCAAAATTGCTGTGTGCCCGACAATTTAATGGGCTGCTGCAAGATTGAAGCCCTGGTCAGCGTGGATGAGCGCGGCCAGATGGTCTTGCCTAAAGAGACCCGGGACCGGGCCAAAATCCGTCCCGGTGATAAGCTGGCCCTGATAAGCTGGGAAAAAGATGGCAGCGTATGCTGCATGTTTCTGATAAAGGCGGAAGAGCTCACCGGAATGGTAAAAAGTATGCTGGGGCCCCTGTTCAAGGAAATAGCGGGCTAAAAAGGAAGAAACCAAATGAAAGAGACCGAGGTGAAAAAAGTCGTCAGGGAAGGCTATGCCAGGATTGCCCGGAATAGCAGTCCTGGCTGTGCTCCGTCTAAGCCCTGCTGCGGCGGTACCAGTACGGCGGAGTCGATTAGCCGCAAGATAGGTTACAGTGACGAAGAGATTAAGGCCGCCCCGGAAGGGGCCAACCTGGGACTGGGCTGCGGCAATCCGGTGGCGATAGCCTCCTTGAAAGCCGGCGAAACTGTGCTCGACCTTGGTTCGGGGGCTGGTTTCGATTGTTTTCTGGCGGCGGGCAAAGTCGGTAAGACTGGTCAGGTCATTGGGGTGGACATGACGCCGGAGATGCTGGAAAAGGCGAGGGGAAACGCCGAAAAAGGCGATTACGGTAATGTGTAGTTCCGGCTGGGCGAGATTGAGAACCTGCCCGTGGCCGATGGCTCGGTGGATGCTATCATTTCAAACTGTGTTATTAGTCTCTCCCCGGATAAGCGGAGGGTGTTTGAGGAAGCGTTCCGGATATTGAAACCCGGCGGCCGACTTATGGTCTCGGATATGGTTTTGCTCAAAGAAATCCCCGACTCTATCAGGAATTCTATCGAGGCTTACATTGGCTGCATTGCCGGGGCAGAGACGAAAGACAAATACTTGGCTGCGGTCAAAGCGGCCGGTTTCACCGGGGTTAAAATCGTTGATGAAACGACTTTTCCGGTGGAGTTCATGACCAGCGCCCCCACCGTCCAGGCGGTTATTAAGAATCTGGCACTCACGCCGGAAGTACTGCGCGAGGTCGCCGGTTCGGTCATGAGTATTAAAGTCTCCGGGACTAAACCGGTCTAGCTGAGGCGCGCGTGGAGAAAACATGGAAGCCGGGAGTAGCCGGCCTGATAGACATAATTTCGGGCGTCCTGTGGATTATTGGCGCGGCCTTTCTCAGCATGGTAGTGCTGGGCTTCATGGTTGTCTTCGGGCCCGGTGAGGCCGAACAGGCCTTCTGGCTGACCCTCGCTGGCATAAGCTTGCCGGGTATCCTGGCCATCGCGGGCGGTATCTGCTCGCTGCGGCGCCGGAACTGGCTGCTGGCCATGGTCGGCGCGGTCTGCGTTACGCCGCTCGGCGCTGGTATCGCTGCCCTTATCTTAACCGTGCGGTCTAAAGATGAGTTCAGCTAGGTTCAGTCTCTTTCGGCGTTCCTCATGACTTGGAAAGGCCTCCAATATCTACTCTCGCTGCCAGAATAGTCTTTACTGGCAGCAGAACCTATCCGTAACCCCACGTAATTCCGTTACCTCCCGGGCAGAGCAGGTAAGCGGGCTGAATTGCCGGCAGACCTAAGCAGGCATATCATCCGGCGGCACTGATTTGAACGATTCCGTTCCCTTTTGGTTTATGCTTTTTCGTCTCGCGAAGGTATCAACCTCACCCCCTTTATCCCCCGCTCCTTTCAAGGAGCGGGGGAAGAGATTTTAGAAGAGAGGGGGCGAAGCCCCCTCTCTTAGGTACACTCCCCTTCCCTGATTAGGGAAGGGGCAGGGGATAGGTCGTGCCTAAAGACTAAAAACCGTTCATCAACCAAATGGGAACGGTACCATTACACTTCCCCCTTGAACTCTATTGGGAGGCGTATTATAGTGGAGTTTAGGAATCTTATAACATGGGTGGGGGAAACACGTGCAGGAGAAGCTAAGAAAAACCGGTATAGACGTAATTGGCGATGTGCCCTGGGGCAGCCATTTCTGCCAGTTCTACCAGAGCAAGGCGGACTTGCTTGATATTCTGGTGCCGTATTTCCAGGCCGGCCTGGAAAACGGTGAAGCGGGCATGTGGGTCACCTCGGCGCCGCTTACGGTGGCGGACGCCAAACGGGCATTGAAGCGGGCCGTCCCCGACCTGCCCAAATACCTGGCCGAGGGCCGCATGGAGATTGTGCCTTACACCGATTGGTGTATGAAAGACGGCTACTTTGACCTGGACCGGGTGCTTAACGGCTGGGCGGAGAAGCTCAACCAGGCGCTGGCCCGTGGGTTCGAGGGGCTGAGAGTGACCGGAAACACCGCCTGGCTGGAGAGAAAAGACTGGGATAACTTTGCCGAATATGAAGCCGCCATCAACGGCGTTATTGGCAAGTACCGGCTGCTCGCCCTCTGCACCTATTGGCTGGACAGATGCACTGCTACCGACGTGATGGACGTCATCCGCAACCATGAATTCGCCCTCATCTGCAAGGAAGGTAAGTGGGAGCTGATTGAAAACGCCGTATATAAACGGGCCAAACAGGGGCTGCTGGAGAGCGAACAAAAGTTTCGCTCCCTGTATTTCACCATGAGCGAGGGCGTTTGCCTTCATGAGATTATCTATGATGAGTCGGGTAAAGCGGTAGACTACCGGATTCTGGACGTAAATCCTGCTTATGAATCAATCACGGGCTTGAAGAGGGAGAGGGTTATTGGCCGCAAAGCCTCGGAACTCTACGGGACCGGCGAGCCACCCTACCTGGAAATCTACGCCGGAGTAGCATCAGCGAGAAAACCAGTCTCTTTCGAGACCTATTTCCCACCCATGCAAAAGCACTTTAACATTTCCGTGTTTTCTCCCGAACAGGGAAAGTTTGCCACGGTGTTTTCTGATATTACCGAACGCAAACAGGCCGAACAGGCGCTACGGGAAAATGAGGAGGAACTCTCTACTATTCTGGCGGGTGTGCCTTTACTGATGCTGGTGGTAGATTCAGAGCGGCATGTCCTGAACGCCAATGCGGCGGCGGTAAAATTTGTCGGTCGCGGCCTTAAAGGAATGGTGGGCGCGCGCGCCGGGGAAGCGCTCCGCTGCCTTCACTCCCTGGATGACCCACGTGGCTGCGGGTTCGGCAGCGCTTGTCAAAACTGCAAGACACGCCTGACGTTGCTTGATACCTTTGAGACGGGCAGCAACCACTATCAGGTGGAATGGCATCTTCCCCTGAGTCGCAACGGGAAACCGGAAGAGGTCACCTTTCTCTTATCGACAGTCCTCCTGAACACCTCCAGAAAACAGGTGCTTTTGTGCATCGAGGACATTACCGAGCGTAAGCGGGCTGAGGAAGAAGTGAAGCTGCTGAATGAGAGCCTGAGACAGCGGACCATGGAGCTTGAGGCCATTAACCGGGAGCTGGAGGCATTCGGCTATTCCGTCTCACATGACCTGCGGGCACCGCTGCGGAGTATGGCCGGTTTTAGTCACGCATTGGTTGAGGATTATAGCGATAAGCTTGATGAGCGGGGTAAAGACTTTCTCCGACGCATTCAAGCCAGCAGCCACCTGATGGCGCAGCTTATCGACGACCTGCTGGGGCTATCCCGCGTGACACGCAGCGAGATACGGTGGGAGACAGTGAACATCAGCAAACTGGCACAAACTGTCGCGGACGACATGAAGAGAAACGAGCCGGAACGTCAGGTTGAAGTCAACATTGCCCCAGGGTTACAATGTTATGGGGACGGTTATTTGCTGCGCCTGGTGTTTGATAACCTTATCGGTAACGCCTGGAAGTTCACCGGCAAGCGTAGCTCGGCGAAAATAGAATTCGGTGCCAGGCAGGAGAATGGGCAGACGGTCTATTTTGTCCGTGACAACGGGGCCGGCTTTGATATGGCCTATGCGGACAAGCTGTTCAAACCGTTCCAGCGTCTGCATACATCGTCGCAATTTGTCGGCAGTGGCATAGGCCTGGCTACGGTGCAGCGCATCGTTAACCGTCTCGGCGGGCGGGTGTGGGCCGAGAGCAAGTTAGACCAGGGCGCTACATTTTATTTTACCCTGGGCAAGTAAGGAGGAATCGTGGAAGACAAAATCATCTTACTCGTGGAAGATAACCCGGATGATATTGTTTTGACTGAGCGCGCCCTGAAGAAAGCCAATGTGCTGAATAAGCTGGTCATTGCGCATGATGGTGTCGAAGCCCTCGACTATTTCTTTGGCCCGGGCAGTGACTCAAATGCCAAACCTCAGGTCATTCTATTGGATTTGAAGCTACCCAGGGTGGACGGTCTGGAAGTGCTGCGGCGTTTGCGCGCCGATGAGAGTACCAAACGGCTGCCGGTGGTGGTGTTGACTTCCTCCAAAGAAGAGAAAGATATGGTAAGCAGCTACAACCTGGGTGCTAACAGCTACGTCCGCAAGCCGGTCAACTTCACCCAGTTTGCTGACGCGGTGCGGCAGTTGGGCCTGTACTGGCTGCTGCTGAATGAAATCCCGCCGGCGGGGAGGGGCAGGTGAGCAAGCCGCTCCGTGTCCTGATTGTTGAAGATTCTGAGGATGATGCCGTACTCCTGGTCAGGCAGCTGGCCCGGGATGGTTATGCGCCCGTCTTCGAGAGAGTGGATACGGCGGCTGGCATGAACGCGGCCCTGCAAAGGTCGGAGTGGGATATAGTAATCTCCGACTTTATCCTGCCGCAATTCAGCGGACTGGACGCGCTGGAACTGCTGCGGAGAAAAGATAACGATACCCCGTTCATCGTCGTCTCCGGGAAAATTGGCGAAGATACTGCCGTTTCGGCGATGCGGGCCGGTGCCCATGACTACATTATGAAAGGCAGCCTGAAACGGCTGGGTGCGGCCGTGGAACGGGAGCTGCTCGAAGCCCAGAACTGGCGGGAGCGGCGCCGCGCCGAGCAGGCGCTCCGGGATAGCGAAGCTAATCTGGCCCGAGCGCAGCAAATCGCTCACCTGGGGGACTGGCACCTTAACTTAAAAACAGGCGAAATGCGGTGGTCGGAGGAGATGTACCGCATCTACGGCCTGGACTCACAGCACTCGGTCATCACCAGTGAGCTGGCAATGAGTTATGTTCACCCGGATGACCGGAAGCTGGCCAGTCGGTGCATTGAAGAAGCCCTGAATAGCCAGCGGGCTTTTGATATTGAGCACCGTATCGTCCGGCCGGACGGGTCAGAGCGAGTTGTCAATGTCAGGTGCCAGGTCATCTTTAGCCAGAATGGTAAGCCGGCGAGGATAGTGGGCACGGTGCTGGACATTACCGAGCGCAAGAGGGCGGAAGAGTCTTTGCTGGCCTACCAGGAGGCGCTGCGCTCGCTGGCTTCCCAGATGTCACTGGCCGAAGAGCGGGAGCGGCGGCGTATTGCCGTCGGCATCCATGACTCCCTGGGCCAGAGCCTGGCCTCCTGCATCATGCAGGTGCAGGCCCTGCTGAAACGGATGCCGCCGGACGAACTAAGCCAGTCCCTGAATGAAGTTGTCGGGACTCTGCGCGAGCTGGCCAAAGAGACCAGGTCGCTGACATTTGAGCTAAGCTCACCCATACTGTATGACCTCGGCCTGGAGGCTGCCCTCAAGCAGCTGGTGAAGGAGATGGGCGAAAAGCATGGTATTACCGCTACCTTTGAGGATGACGGGCAGCCCAAGTCGGTGGATATTGATGTCCGCGTCCTGCTGTTCCAGACGGTGCGCGAGCTGCTGATTAATGTCACCAAGCACGCCCGGGCCAACCGGATGAGAGTACTTACCCGCCGGCTGGACGGTGCGCTGCAGATAACCGTTGAGGATAACGGCGTCGGGTTCGATACCGGGATACTCTCCGGCGATAAGAGAAGCGGTTTTGGGCTTTTCAGTATCCGCGAACGGATGCGCCACGTGGGCGGACAGCTCAAGATTGAGAGTGAGCCGGGCCATGGCGCACGGGTTATCTTGGCCGTACCGCTTAAAAAGCAGTAATACTGACTGGGGTAGTGCCATGCATCCTTTTTGGCTGATTTGTAGGTCCGCGCGGGAATCAGTCATTTCGTCACTGCGAGCCCCGATAGAATCGGGGCGAAGCAGTCTCATCGTTTTCTATAACTATAAGAGATTGCTTCGTCATCCCGACTTCATCGTCCCGATTTCATCGGGACTCGCAATGACGATTTGGTTCAACTAAACCTGAAG
>JAUYDJ010000140.1 GCA_030690025.1 Chloroflexota bacterium
TTACCGATGGCGGTGGCGGCGGCATCCGACAGTGTAGCTGACTCGGCGACCACGACCACGGCATCGGCTTTGCCGAAGCTGAGCGAGTGCCCCACTGTCCCTGAGGAGGTGGAAATTCCCAGCGGTGTCTCCGTCCCCTCAATCTCCAGCCCAATTTTGCCAGTCAGCGGTGACTTACCGGCGTAAATCCCGACCAGCCGCTTCTTGAGGCTTTTCAGGTAGATATCGCCCCCGTTCTCGATAATTACCTCCGGGGAGGACTCCAGCAGCTCCGTGCCTACAAAGTCGGCAATAGCCCCGGCTACCGCGGCCATCGGCCCTACACCGACCCTGGCTGTGGATTCAGCCATAGCCCGGACAATCGCCGGCGCGTCATCACCCACAGGGTAGGGTTCCAGGGTAGTCAGAAAGAGGGGATAGCGCTCGATGTATCTCTTGAGTGCGTCACGATATTTCAGCACCAGCTTGTGGGTCTTTCTCTTGAGATTAGTCGAGGCGCGGACATAAAGGTCGGTCTCCTCGACCATTACCTTGAAAGCGACCAGGTCTTTGCCTTTAACCCAATGCCGATATGTCCTCGGCTGATACATCAGCTAGAAGTGGAGTTCCATAGCCCGCGGCGGGCAAGCCATGATGCATAGCTCGCAGGCCATGCATTTCTCGTTGACGAAGTAGACCTGCCTGGTGGCGGGGTCGAGGGTAAAAGCGCCGGTGGGGCAGATGGTGACGCAGGCCCCGCAGGAGGTGCACCTCTCCTCGTTGCGGGTAACATCCTGGCTCAGAGCCTGGATGTTGACACCGGTCTCGGTGAGAAAAAGGATACCCTTATCGTAATCTTTCTGTGTCCCGGTCAGCTCCAGTACCAGTAGCCCCTCCTCGTCCGGGGTGACCGAGGCCTTGAGAATGTTGAAGTCGAGATTATAGTCCCTGACCAGCCGGCTCACTATCGGCCGGTCCACCAGACGCCTGGGGAAACGCAACACTATTCTTTTGGAAACCATAGCCGCCATGCCCTACTCCTCAATCGGGCGCTCCTTAAGCGCCCGGAACGTTACACCAGAGTCAGCACCGGGTATGGGTGCCACGGGTTCAGTCAGCAAGAATTTGCCGCTCAGTATCCATTCCTTAAGAATGCCGGCAATCTCCAGCGCCCGGGAGTAGCTGGATAGGGAAGCGGTGGGCACCTCTTTACCCTGTACCACTATTTTACCACTCTTGAGTTGGGCGTAGCTAACTTCACCCAGCACCTCGGATTTAAGCTGCGGGTATGCCTCCGAGTAGTCAACCACGCCGGCGAAGATTTCCGCGTCAGTCACTGCGGTATATTTCAGGATTTCCTCGGAAAGTATGGGGATGGGAACACCGATACCAACGGTAAGGGTAGTACCGTAACCCAGCATACTGGTACCTACCAGCCACCGGGCCGACATCTGTTTAAGGTCGCCGATGACGCACAGTGTCCCGGCGCCACGCTTGGGCACACCATTCTCGCCGCGTAATGCCCCTGGGTTATGCTGGGTGCCCTGCCAGGCGATAAAGCCCTCGCCACCACCAAGGAATATCCGGGTGCCGATGCCGATGGTCTTATAATGGGGGTCGTTGAGCAGCGGTGACATCTGCCCGGCGCTGCAGTAGTTGGCATTGCCCAGGCGCGGTTTCAGCACGCCCATATAGGTATAGATAGTCTTCTCTGAAAGGTTTACGGCCACATTGTAGTTCTGGTAAACGTTTCTGATGTTGAACAGCACTGCCTCGTTAACATCCTTCAGGTTCAACCACGTCTCCAACCGCTTCCTCGGGTAGCAATCGGTGCCGTAGGCGGTAGCCGCCAGCTTGACATCCTTGCCGGCCACCAGCTCTTCAATTACGTGTCCACCGCCATACTCGAAGTTACCGGGGTGGGGCTTATTGCGCGGGTCATCGTCAGGAATAGCCGTAGCCCCGATGTAAATATCCACCGCAGCGAAGCCGGTGTAGGCCGGCACATCATTGAGATAAGTTTTGCCGCCGCCGAGCTTCATGCGCGGCTTGGTATGCCCGATGTTGAGGTAGGCGCCAGAGGAACACATGGGGCCAAAGGTGCCCGTGGTAACGACGTCGATTTCCTGGGCGGCCTTTTTCACGCCCTTCTGCTTGACGATATCCTTTACTTCTGCGGCGGTAACCACTACCGCTTTGCCTTCGCGTATCTTCTGGTTGATTTCTGCGATTGTTTTAGACATATTCAAATGATATTCTCAAACGTTTAGATTTGTCAATTAGTAAACTCATCCGCAAAATGAGAAATTATGCACTGGAAAACATTTGCCGGTTGCCCGTTTTGTAAGCCAATCGGTTCCGTTTGCATTTAGTTGACTGAGGGTTCTGTATTAGAGTATGACCCTATCCCCTATCCCCTATCCCCTTCCCCTGAATAGGGGTAGGGGAGTGTAAATAGGAGAGGGGGCTTTCAGCCCCCTCTCTAAAAGTTCCCCCCCTCGCCTGGAAGGAGAGGGGGAAAGGGGGTGAGGTCATACTTTCTGGAAGTCGCAAACTGTATCTACGTATCAATCAAAAAGAACAGGACATATCTCAAGCTCAGGTTGAAGTGTGCACGCAGCATAGGCTACAATAGAATATTGTCTGCATCTCGCTGACATCTTGCTTAGGAGGCACTCTTGCTCAAAGACCATAACTGTGGTGAACTTAACCGGAAACATGTTGGCCGCAAGGTAAACCTGGCGGGCTGGGTGGACCGCCGCCGCGACCACGGCGGGCTGATATTCATCGACCTGCGGGATAGGGAAGGCAT
>JAUYDJ010000043.1 GCA_030690025.1 Chloroflexota bacterium
AGGCTGGCTGCCTGCGACATTTGTCCGCGGGACTGCCGCGTCAACCGGCTGGAGAATGAGACCGGCGTCTGCCATTCCGGCTATTTGCCCATAGTCTCCTCGGTTTGCGCTCATCACGGGGAGGAACCCGCCCTTTCAGGGAGCCGCGGGTCGGGGACGGTCTTCTTCGGCAACTGCAACATGCGCTGCGTCTACTGCCAGAACCACCAGATAAGCCAGAGCTGGCGCGCACAAAAGTCAAAGGAGACAGATTTCCATGCCCTCGCCGAAAAGATGCTCTATCTCCAGGACGAGTTGGGCTGTCATAACATCAACCTGGTCTCACCCTCACACTTTGTCCCCCAGATTGTCCGGGCGCTGCTGGAAGCCGTGCCGATGGGTCTGCGCATACCCCTGGTATACAACACCGGCGGCTATGACTCCCTTACGACACTTCAGGAGCTCGACGGCATCATCAGCGTCTACCTGCCCGATTTAAGATACGCTTCCAATTCCAGCGCGCAAAGGTTCTCCTATGCCCCCGACTATGTCGCGCATGCCCGCCGGGCAATTACAGAGATGTACCGGCAGGTCGGCAACCTGGTCACGGATGAATCCGGCGTGGTGCAGCGCGGGCTGATTGTACGGCTGCTTATCCTGCCCAACAGGCTGGCCGGCTGCGAAGAATCACTGCGGTGGCTGGCCGGCGAGCTTTCACCTACAGTGACCGTCAGCGTCATGTCCCAGTATTATCCCTCTCACCGCGCGCCGCAAATCCCCTTGCTCTCCCGCAAAATCACTGCCGCAGAATACCAGGCCGTTGTCCGGACATTGTCCGAGCTAGGCATGGAAAACGGCTGGGTGCAGGCGCTGGAAGCCGCCGAGAACTACCTGCCTGACTTCGAGCGGGACGGACACCCCTTCGTCTCTACCCCTGAGAGCACCATATGACCAACAAGCGTGTCATTGTCATCGGTGCTGGCGCCAGCGGCATGATGGCCGCTGGGCGTGCCACGGAGCTAGGTGCTGACGTCCGGCTGCTGGAAAAGACCGAGCACCCCGGCAAGAAACTTCTTATCAGTGGTAAGACACGCTGCAACCTGACCAACACTAAAGAGCTGGACGATTTTGTCACCATGTTCGGCGCCAACGGATGCTTTCTTTACGGCGCTTTCCACCAGTTTTTCCGCGACGATTTGCTGGCGTTTTTGAAACGCTATGGCGTGGCGACCAAGACCGAGCGGGGCGGACGAGTCTTTCCCGCCTCCGATGACGCCCGCGACGTTGTCCAGGCCCTGGAGCGGTATATGGTCGACCACGGCGTCCAACTGCGCACCGGAATAAAGGTAACCGAGATAGGGGTTGATAGTGGCCGGGTAACCGGCGTCCAGACCATGCCAGAGTTCTATCCGTGCGACTCGGTAATTCTGGCCGCCGGCGGGGCTTCTTTCCCGGGTACCGGCTCTACCGGCGATGGTTACCGCATGGCCGCCGCCATCGGGCACAGCATTGTTAAACTACGGCCAGCGCTGGTGCCACTGGCCGTCCACGAAGTCGAGCGGGCCAAAAGTATGCAGGGCGTCAGCCTGCGTAACGTGCGTATGACCGCCTTCCGGTGTCCCGCCGATGAGATTGACCCCTCGCTGGCGCCTGCCCACGACTGGGGACGCGGCACCGGCGGCAGGCAGCCCCCCCGCCCAGTCATTGAAAGCCGGATGGGTGAGATGATGATGACCCACTTCGGCATCGGCGGGCCGATAACCCTGCTGATGAGCCTGGCCGTAGTCGAGGCACTGGAACACGGCCCGGTCAGCGTCGCCATCGACCTCAAACCCGCCTTGAGTGAAGAACAGTTGCGTTTACGCCTGCAGCGCGATTTCGATAGCTACGGTAAGCGGAGCTATCATAATATCCTCAGGGGGCTGCTGCCCGCCAAGATGATTGAGTCTTTCGTGGCGCTGACCGGTATCCCGGCCGATAAAGAAGGCAACAAGATAACCGCCGAAGAAAGGGAACGGCTGCTGGGTTTGTTGAAGTCGCTACGCTTCAATATCAAGAGTCCGCTGCCGCTGA
This sequence comes from Chloroflexota bacterium, assembly GCA_030690025.1. Classification (GTDB taxonomy): domain Bacteria; phylum Chloroflexota; class Dehalococcoidia; order Dehalococcoidales; family JAUYDJ01; genus JAUYDJ01. Next base: position 2,053 of record JAUYDJ010000043.1, read on the forward strand.
CTACGGCCATTGTCACCGCCGGCGGCGTCTCCCTCGATGAAATTGACCCGCGCACCATGGCTTCACGGCTGGTGAAGGGGCTTTACTTTTGCGGTGAGGTGATGGATATTGACGCCGATACCGGCGGCTACAACCTGCAGGCGGCTTTCTCTACGGGTTACGTGGCTGGCGAATCGGCCACACTCAATACCTGAACCCCGAATTCCTTCAGGCACTCGGCAAGGGCGCTCAGGGGCAGCCCGATGACGTTAAAATAGTCGCCCTCAATCTTGTCGATGATAACTGCCCCCAGCCCCTGGATAGCGTAGGCGCCTGCCTTGTCCAGTGGCTCTCCCGACCTAACATAGGCATCAATTTCATCGGGGGTTAGTTTCTTTATGTAAACCTTAGTCTCCACCGACTTCGATACCACACGGTTGGTCTGAGTATCGATTATACTAAAACCGGTGATAACCGAATGTAATTTGCCGCTGAGAGTCTTCAGCATTTGTCTGGCCTCAGCCGGGGTGTGCGGCTTACCCAGGAGCTTACCCTCTAGAACACCAAACGTATCCGCGGCAATAACTAGCACGTCGGGATGATTTTTAGCCACCAGCTTAGCTTTGGCCAGCGACAGTGATTTGGCGAGGTCGTGGGGGCTTAAAGCAAGATTTACGGTCT
>JAUYDJ010000183.1 GCA_030690025.1 Chloroflexota bacterium
CGCTGCGGCGGCGATGTATTCATCGACCGGGACCACTACGGCTGGTACCGCGAGTGCCTCCAGTGCGGTTACATGGGTGTTCTGGATGTATCCCAGGTCCCCAAATCGCCGGAGAGCAAACTAACCGCGGTAATGGCCGAAGAACCGGCGGCGGTGCCGGTATTAACCAAATAAGCCGCCCCGTTGGCGTGTTCGGAAAAGCAACCGTGAGATATTGTTGTTTTATGGATATAAGGAGGCAAAGTTATGAAAGACGCTGAAAAATTCCTGGCCAGGGTGCCGGATGAGTTCGTCTTCTGGTGCCATGATGGCCGTATCTTGCATGATATGAAAGAGCTTGGTGAGGCCATGGAGAGCATGAGCGATGAGACCTTTCGCTACCACGCTAACCCGGAAAAGAACGATTTCAGCCTCTGGGTAAAGGACGTAATCGGCGACGAGAGGTTGGCCCGTGAGCTGGCCAAAGCCACGCACTGCGCCGAGGCCGCCAGGGTGGTGGCCAAGCGAATTGCCTTTCTCAGCCGCCAGCTGACACCCAGCCGGGCTTAGTCCACAGAAATTCAGGGAGGACCGCGATGAGAATCAGGAAGGCGGGAGGGTTAGCGGCTAAAAGAGTATAATGAGACAAAGGTGGTATAAATATGTATAAAAAGATACTGGCACCGCTGGATGGGTCACCGCTGGCCGAGTGCACGCTGGCCCACCTCAAGGAGGTGGTTACCGGCTGCAATATCCCGGAGGTGGTTGTGCTCAGGGTGGTCGAGCCGCTCTCTTCTCAGACGGTGGCGGCTTATGCTGAGGTGGGCAGCGGCAGAGACCTGCTGTCCAGTGCTGAGCAGCAGAACCGGGAAGAAGCCAGGAAATATGCCGCTGAAGTAGTCGAGAAGCTGAAGAAAGACGGCGTAGCCGCCGAGGCCGTCCTGGTCAATGGCGAGCCGGCGGAGCAGATACTGGACTATGCTCGGAAGAACCAGGTAGACTTGATTGTGATGAGCACGCACGGCCGCTCCGGTATCAGCCGCTGGGTCATGGGCAGCGTGGCCGACCGTGTGGTGCGTCACGCCGCAATCCCCGTATTCCTGATTTCACCGCAGGGATGTCGCGTTAGCGCGTAATGGTCAGTTTAGCTGAAGAGGCATCATTTGGTGGCCTCCTCTCGAAAGGGGAGGTTGGGGTTTGCTCCGAAAGGAGATTGAATATGATGTGGGGTTGGCCAGATGGTTGGGGCTGGATGGTGTTCGGCGGTCTCTGGATGGTGGTGTTCTGGGGTGGGATTATCGCCTTGATAGTCTGGGGAGTGAAGAAACTGACCGAGCGCGGCGGTACCTCCGGCGAGAAGCGCAGTGCCCTGGATATTGCCAAAGAGCGTTACGCCCGGGGTGAGATTACCAAGGACCAGTTCGAGCAGCTTAAGAAAGACCTCTCGTAAGGAAATCTCATGGCGGCATCCAGCGGTAAAGCCACGGAAGCGGTCAAAAGACGCTACAACCGTATCGCGCCGGTATTTGACCTTATGGAGGTCATTATCGAGCGGTCCAGCTTTGCCGGGTGGCGGAAGCTGCTGTGGAGTAAAGTCGAGGGCAGCCGCATCCTGGAGGTGGGGGTCGGCACCGGCAAGAGCTTTCCCTATTATCCGGCTAATGCCGAAATAACCGCCATCGACCTCAGTGATAAGATGCTGGCGCGTGCCCGCGATAAGGCCCAGCGACAAAATGTACCCGTCCGCCTGCAGCAGATGGATGTACAGCACCTTGAGTTTGAAGATAATACCTTTGATAGCGTAACGGCCTCGTTTGTGTTCTGCTCCGTCCCCGACCCGCTGCTGGGCCTGGTGGAAGTCAAGCGGGTGTGTAAGCCCGGGGGTAAGGTGGTCTTACTGGAGCATGTGCGGAGCGATAACCGCTTTTGGGCACGGTTTATGAATCTGATTAATCCGCTGCTGGCACGGATGGGAGGGGAAAACATCAACCGCCGGGCGGTAGAGAACGTTGCCAGAAGTGGTCTGATTGTGGAAAATGTCACCCGCCTGACCTCAATCTTCAGGTTGATTGAAGCCAGGAAGAATTAGTCAAGGTTGAAAGAGGGGCGGAAGCCCCCTCTGTTTATTTAGAGTTGCCTTCTCTTAGCAAGGGAAGGGGAGTGTAAGTTAGAGAGGGGGCTTCGCCCCCTTCTTTTTGTTTATCTTCCGGTTCACTCGCCGTATTAAACCTGGCTCTTCTGCCAGGCTTCGGCTTTCCGTAGCAGCTCGCGGGCATTGTCCAGCGAAACTTCGGTATAGTGAGGGCCGGCCAGCATGACGGCCAGCTCTTTGAGGCGGGTCTCACCTTGCAGGGCTTGGAGCAGGCTGACCGTCCGGGCGCCGCTGGCCTTATGCACGCTGAAGTGGGCATCGGCAAAGGCCGCAATCTGGGGTAGATGCGTGACGCAAATCACCTGGCGGCGGCGCGCCAGCGCCCATAGCTTCTTGCCGATTACTTCCCCGCTCCGGCCACCCACCCCCGTGTCAATCTCGTCAAAGACCAGCACCGGGATGTTGTCCGCCTGGGAGAGCACCCCCTTCAAGGCCAGCATGAAGCGGGAGATTTCCCCGGTGGAGGCGATTTTGGACAGGGGTTTAAGCGGCTCGCCGGGATTGGTTGACGCCATGAACTCGACCATGTCGATACCGTCGCTGGTGAAGGCGCAGGTCTGGCCGCCGGGCAAGGGGATGCCATCCGCGGCATTAACCCGGCTGATGGACACCTCAAACTCAACCTGTGACATGTTCAAATCGCGGAGCTCTTTTTTTACCTGGGCGACCAGCTTTTTGGACGCCCTGACACGTTTCTGGGAAAGCTC
>JAUYDJ010000026.1 GCA_030690025.1 Chloroflexota bacterium
AATCTGGTGGTCTACGTTCTCCACCCCTTCCAGGTCGGGGAGGAGCAGGCCGCGCCGCCAGCCGCACTCCACAATCACCCCGTACTTCTTGGGGTCGAGCTCACTGCGGTCTTTTACCCGCACCGGTTTGGTGAGCACGTCCACGCTGTAGTCGAGGTAGTCAAGCTCGTTGGTCGTGACCGGCGGGAAACGCGGGTCGCGCGTGGCCGCGCTGATGGCGTTGGTGATAATCTCGTGGGCCACGTTCTCTTCCTGCGCCTCAAACGTGCCGATACAGCCGCGCAGCGACCCCAGCTTGTGGATGGAGACAAAAGTCCCGGCTGCCTCCCGCATCTCCGGGGTAAGCTCGGCGGGCGGTGGGTTCACCTTACCCTCGCGGATATAGGTTTCCACCGTTTGTTTGGCCAGCTTCACCAGTGGCGACATCCCGGTTATTACTATACCCGCATAGCCGACCACGCTGGCGTAATCGCCGCTGACGTCACCGCTGGTCTGGTACTTGACCAGGCGGGCGCCGGTAGCGCCCAGCTCCCGTGCGGCGGCGATGAGGCTCACCGCCGGGGCATAGCCGCACATCGTAATGCCCAGCTTATCGATACGCTCCAGCAGCTCATCTTCGTTCAGGTCGAGGATGGCCTCGATGGCCTGGTTGTCCTTGCGCCGTGCCGATTCGTCCGATTCGTAGTGGGTCATGTCGCTGGAAGCCATGATGACCACCGGCCTGTGCAAGTCCTTCACGGCCTGCGCAATCTCCCGCCCGATTTCTTTATAGGTCGACCCGGCAGCAAAGGACAGGATGATAGGCACGAGCTTTACATCCGGCTTGAAGTACTGCAGGAAGGGCAACTGGACTTCAATGGAGTGCTCAAACTGGTGGGCCAGCTCATCTTCGGCCAGGTGGCGCGAGGTGGCCAGGATTTTGCCCGCCAGCTCGGCGTCAATCTCCACGTTGCCCAGCGGCGTCTGCCAGTTGCCCTGTGTCATGATGCTCAGCGGCTTGCCGCGCCCGGTGTGGTTCGGCCCCAGGATAATAAAGGTATCCTTGAACTTAATTCTGGAGATAACCGCCCCGGCCACCAGCCCCGAGTAGACGTAGCCGGCGTGCGGCGAGACCAGCCCGATTACCTCCTCTTTGGCGGCTTTCTTATCGACGAACTGCTCAATCATTATCTTCAGTTGCGCCGCCGCCGACGGATAGAACTGCCCGGCGACGACTGGCTGCCTGGTAGTCATCGCGCACCCCTCCTTGCCTCAGCCGTGCGGAAATTAAGCTCGGCCCCGCAGAACTTACACTTTGAACCGTCCAGCCCAGTTACCCGGGTCTGGTAGCCGTAGCGCTCCACCACCAGCTTGCCGCAGGCGTAGCACAGCGTATTCTCGTGCTCGTGGCCGGGCACATTGCCCGTGTAGACGAACTTCAGTCCCGCCCTCCGCCCGATGTCATAAGCGTGTTCCAGGGTGGCGATGGGGGTAGGCGGCAGGTCGGCCAGGTGGTGATGGGGATAAAAGCGGGTGACATGCCAGGGGGTAAGCTCGCCCAGCGCATCCTTTATCCAGCTAGCGATGCCCTCAAGCTGCTCGTCATCGTCGTTCATGGTCGGCACGATGTTGGTTACTACCTCGACGTGCATATGCCACTTGTCTTTAGCCCGTTTGGCGACATCCAGGATATTCCGCCAGTGGGGCACTTTAGCTAAGTCGCGGTAGAGGGCGTCGGAGAAGCCCTTGATGTCCACGCGCCAGGCATCCAGATACGGCCCGATGGCATCCAGCGCCGCCGGGGTCGAGTAGCCGTTGGTCACGTAGACGGTATACAGGCCGTTTTCTTTAGCGAGTTTCGCCGAGTCCAGTGTATACTCCAGCCAGATGGCCGGCTCATTATAGGTCCAGGCAATACCCTGGCAGCCGTGTTGCCGGGCGGCGGCTATCTCGGTGTCCGGCAGCATTTCCCGGCAGCCTCGTAGCAGGGCGCGGCTGTCTACAGAGGAAATCTCCCAGTTCTGGCAGTGCTTGCAGTGGAAGTTGCAGCCCAGGCTGCCCAGGGAGAAGGCCAGGGTGCCGGGGTGGAAGTGGAACAGCGGCTTCTTCTCGATGGGGTCGGCGGCCAGCGACGAGACGACAGCGTAGTTGAGGTTATAGAGCGTGCCGCCGCGGTTCTGGTACATGCCGCACACGCCGAATTTGTCCACGCCTATTTTGCACTGCCACTGACAGGTATGGCACTGCACTCTGGAGTCGGCTAGCTTATCATAGAGCAATGCCTCATGCACGGCTGCCTCCGCTTTATGCCCTCATTATATCACCGGGAGGCAGCCAATTATAGGGTTAGTGTGGTTTGTGAAGGACCGGTGAAACTTTTATTCCTCTTCTTACTTGGTGGGCACTGACCCTATCCCCTTTCCCTATGTAGGGAAAGGGGAAGTATTTTTAATAAGGGGCGGTCGCAACTACACCCTCGGTCTCTATTACGCCGGCGACTTCCACATTGTCGACGTCAAGCCATACAGTAATGCCTAACATGTCAAGCGCTTCACGTCATGACAACGTCCAATGCCAACCCTAAACCGTTGGTGTGGAAAGCCTCCGCAAAAGCCATTCTTGACAAGCTCGCTCGTTGTAAAGCCGTTTATGAAACACTAGACTAGCTCCCATTAAAGTTTTTCGCTGGAACCGGAGTCAAGCAACCCCGGTTCCAGCTTGGGTTCCGGGTTAGAGTTCTTTACTGAGAATTTTCTGCTTCAACACTTCCCATTCGTTCAGGGTCAGGACGCAGACGTTGTTCTTCTCACCAATTTCAACGCGGTCGTCAGCTATCTTGACCACCGGGCAGTGTCCTGAGCCGCACAACTCCACAATCTTCATCTTGCTCACCCCCCTTTCCCAATGTCTTTCACATCAAAAACCCGTCGACCTCGGGCGGGAATAATTAAGAACGAGCCAGGACACACCTACCTCAATGTCGCCTTCATTTGTCGCCTGTTTTCAGTACGGCGACTCAATTCGAGCAGGCTTTTAATATCAAGACGATAGCCGCACTGAAGGCACCACTCGTACTGGCCATAGCTATCCTGTTCGACCAGCATGTCTCCCTTACACTTGGGGCAGCCTTTCAATCTCCACATGGTTGGCTCCTTTCCACTTTATCTGGATTGAGGAGTTACGCTCTAGGTTACTCTTCGTGCAAGGCCGACCATAGCTACTCCAACGGTTCCAGTGGCAAGTCCCATGGTGATTAGCAAGACTCCGCTAACGATAACCATAGTGACCGTGCCAAAGCCCATAACTACCTCATTTAAGGAGTTGAGTAGGGTTAGACCCTGAACATAGGTAGTCCGCTCAGGGGAGCCTTGCTTGGTATCAGCATAGGTGCCATACCTGTCTCGAAGATGCTGTGTTAGCGTTACGGCAGCAACCCTAGCTTCCTGTTCAGTGTCCACTATTTCACCAGCCTTCACCGCGCTCTCTTCAATACCGAGAGTCACCTTTTCGGCGCGGAGACCGTCAACTATAAATTGTTTCGTGGACAACCCTTGCGTGACGAATACTGCACCGACTACTGTGCTGATTATACTCAACAACACTACCAATATTGCCCCATAAACTCTTAGGCGTTTCATTTTTCCTCCTTCATTCCCAATTTGTTCATCTTTGGATAATCATGATTGCTGACACTGGCACTCTTCTCCACATCCTGCCAGCTTCTTCCGGGAAGAGTTCGTAGCGGCATGGTACTGAGCCAACCTGGTTTGCAGGCTTCCAATGTCAGAGCGCAGGTT
>JAUYDJ010000103.1 GCA_030690025.1 Chloroflexota bacterium
TGGATGAGAAAGACCGGAATGTCGTTCCCGAGAGTGGTCTTGAGCAGACTGGCTTCTTCCCGGCGGTTAGAGACGGGAACAGTGAAGCGGACGCCGGTATCCTGCAGTGTCCAATCACCATGAAGCACTGAGCGGTATGCCGGCATCACCAGCGAGACCTGGACGCCAAGCTGCTTCAGGGCGGTAGGCAGTGAGCCCAGCACGTCACCCAGACCGCCGCTCTTGGCAAAGGGGGCAATTTCCGGCGCGACCATGGTGACACGTAGAGTCGGGAGGTGCTGCATCATGACACCTCATTATACCCGTTTTTTGTTGCTTATTCTCTTTTCTATGTCTCGTTTTCCTGTTTTGTGGCTCGGCCAATTGACAAAGCCAAAGCGGTGTGATATTTGTAGTAAGCGATTACTATCTCGGTTAACCGGTCTCCTCTGAACTTAGTTAAAGAGGCGCTGCCTCTCTTAGATAATTTCCCGTTAGATTGAAATCCGTGACTAATCTCATGAGGCGAGGAGGTTTTGTTAGTGTGGACAAAAGAAAGTCTTGATGCCCTGGTAAGGGAGAAACTCTCGGACTACCTTTTTGTGGTGGTATCTAACCGGGAGCCTTACATACATACCTTCTCCGGTAAAAAGATTAATGTTGAGATACCTCCCAGCGGTCTTACCGTGGCTCTTGACCCGGTGATGCAGGCCTGCGGCGGTACCTGGGTGGCCCACGGCAGCGGCAATGCCGATAAACGAGTGGTAGATAAGGATAACAAAGTAAGCGTACCACCGGCCAATCCCCGGTATGCGCTTAAGCGGGTCTGGCTTTCCAAAGAAGAGGAGATTGGCTATTACTACGGCTTTGCCAACTCCGCGCTCTGGCCGCTGTGCCACATTGCCTATACCCGGCCGGTGTTTGTTGAGTCCGACTGGAATACTTATAAAAAGGTGAATGAGATTTTCGCGCAGAGCGTAATTGACGAGATTGGCGACCGGAAGGCTTTTGTTTTTATCCAGGACTATCACCTGGCGCTGCTTTCCAGGTTAATCAAAGAGAGAAATCCTAACATTATCACCGCCCAGTTCTGGCACATTCCCTGGCCTAATCCCGAGGCTTTCCGCCGCTGTCCCTGGCAGGAAGAGATTCTGAGCGGCCTTCTGGGCAATGACTTGCTTGGTTTCCATATCCGCCATCACTGTAACAATTTTCTGGAGACCGTGGAGCGAGCCATTGAGGCACGCGTTGACCGGGAAAGGTACCAGGTGACCTTTAAGGGCAAGCGGACCGCGGCATGGCCTTTCCCCATCAGCGTGGACTTCGAGGCAATATCCCGGGAAGCTGCCAGTAAAGAAGTAGCGGCCGAGATGAGAATGTTGAAAGCCAGATTGGGGTTAGGCAGGGAGATGATAGGTGCCGGATTGGACCGCCTCGATTATACTAAAGGCATTCCGGACCGTCTCAGGGCTATGGACCGTTTTTTGGAAAAATATCCTCGCTACAGGAAAAGGGTGGTTTTTATCCAGGCCGGGGTTCCCAGCCGGATTCGTATTCCGCAGTACAAGAGGCTCAATGAAGAAATCGACGAGCTGGTCGAGCAGATAAACTGGAAGTACGGGGTTGGTGAATGGAAGCCGGTAATCTATTTGCGGGAGCATCTGCCACCAACGACGCTGATGGCGCTCCGCCGTCTGGCTGATTTCTTCGTGGTCAGCTCTCTCCACGATGGCATGAACCTGGTGGCCAAAGAGTATGTCGCCAGCCGTTTTGACGAAAAGGGTGTCCTTATCCTCAGCCCTTTTACCGGTGCCGCCCGGGAACTGACGGATGCCCTGCTGATTAACCCTTATGCTACCGACCATTTTGCGGAAGCTATCCGGGCAGCCCTGGAAATGCCCCGGGAAGAACAGCAAAGACGAATGCGGAAAATGCGGGAGGTGGTACGGGAGAACAATATCTACAAGTGGGCTGCGGACATAATTACGGAGTTGGTGAAATTTGGGTCTGGAGAGTGATTTGGAGCATCTGCTCTCGGCCTGGCCCGGGGTGGCGCAGCAGCTCAAAGCTGCCCGGCACATCTTGCTTCTCACCGACTACGATGGCACCCTGACTCCTATAGTCGAACGGCCTGAACTGGCAAATCTCCCGGAGAACACCCGGCGGCTGCTTCAGGCGCTGGCGCGCCAGCGCCGGCTCACTCTCGGCGTGATTAGCGGCCGGGCACTGTCTGACCTCAAGAATAAAGTCAATATAAGTGATATAATCTATGCGGGGAACCACGGGTTGGAGATAGAGGGGCCGGGGGTGCGTTTCATCAACCCCCTCGCCCAGGAGATAAGGCCCATTATTCGCATTCTGTACCGGCTGCTCAGTCAGGCGTTGTACCGCATCAGGGGTACTATAGTGGAAGACAAGGGGCTGACACTGAGCGTTCATTACCGCCTGGTCGAGAGGGACAAGACTAAAGAGGTCAAGGAAATCGTGGAACGCAGCGTGGGCGGTGCGCAGGCAATGGGCATAGTTAAGACAACCCCGGGCAAAGAGGTGTACGAGGTCAGGCCTGACGTCAACTGGGACAAAGGTAAGGCCGTGAAGCTGCTGATGAAGAAGTACGGTAAAGGGGGGCGCATGAGTGGCCTCCTGCCCCTTTATCTCGGTGACGACCTCACCGACGAGGACGGTTTTGCGGCCATTCAAAAGTATGGCGGTATATCGGTGTTTGTCGGGGAAGCTAAACAGAATACCGCCGCCGGCTATTATTTGAAGTCGCCCGCCGAGGTAGTGCAATTTCTCGGTATGTTGCTGGAGGCTCAAAAACGCTCCCAATAAGTGTTTAGTAGCTGAAAGAGAGAGCTCGGGAGACTAATGAATAGGACAAATTCCCAAAGGAGGGACCATGGCGGAGAATAAGGTTATAGTGCTCACCAAAGAGGGGCAGTGGCTTGAATTGAAAAATAGCTTCCTCGTCGGTGCCGTCGAATACCCTGACAAGGTGGTATACCACAAATTCCTGTTCAGTCAGTGCGACCAGGAAACACTGGACGAAATGCTCAAAAAGGCTGAGCAGTTTCTTGCTGAGCAAAAGAAAGAAAGAAAGTGATACTCTTGGTTCTGCTTAATCATGGTTGTCATTGCGAGGAGCGTAGTGACGAAGCAATCTCAGTCCCCGCCCATCCGAGATTGCTTCGCTTCGCTCGCAATGACACCGACAACTAAGATTGAGTAAAAGGATACGCTTGTTGAAGTCGATGAGTGTCCGTAATATGCCAGAATGTTGAGATTTCGCGGAGCTTGAACAGAGGGGTCTAAGGTGAACTCGATAATCAACTGGATACAGGAAAGGTGGTCTACCATTCTCATTCCGGCGGCCGTTTTTACGGTTGCCATGATTGCCATGTTCTGGCTCCGCCGGCTGGCTTATGACGCCCTGGAGAGGTGGCTCAAAAACACCCAGTGGCAAGGGCATAGAATACTGGTTCTGGCAATCAGGGGTCCCTCAATCATCTGGGGGCAAATCATAAGCATTTATCTGGCCCTGGCCGTGTCCGGCCTGCCCGCGGCGTGGAAAAACCCGGCGAGTAAGGGATTGTGGACCCTGCTCCTGATTTCACTGACCCTGGCCATCATCAACATCGTAAGCGGCCTTATCCAGTTCTACGGGCGCCGGCTCCGGGTGCCCTACCGTGCCATAGTGCTCAGCCGGAATATCACTCGTATTGTCATCCTTATTGTGGCCATATTGGTGCTGCTGGATATCTGGGGAGCGCCAACCAGTCCGCTTCTGCTCCTCATCGCGGTAATAGTACTGGCGGCGGCGCTGGCTTTCCGGGATGCGGCGCCCAACCTGTTTGCCGGTTTTCAGCTTGGGGCCGGTACACAGATTAAAGTCGGCGATTATATCAAACTGGAGACCGGTGAAGAAGGCTATGTGGTCAGGATAAGCTGGAACAATACGCATGTCAAAGCCCTGGATGAACGCACCATAATCGTGCCCAACAGCCGGCTTATTCAGCATACCGTTATCAACTACGGGCATCCGCTAAAAAAGGCCAGGGAGCCTTTCCGCTTTAGCAGCCGCACCCATCTCACCGAGCTGACCGGTCTGAAGGCGAAGAATTTGCCGGAGCTGGCAGCTACCCTGAAAACGGCTTCAGATGCCGTGGTTTACTATCATACCCACCGCTTCCTGGAAGAGCACCACTACCTTACCCCGGAGCTTTCCAACGATTTCGCCATCTGGGTAAATGATGCCCTGGGCGATGAGGTGCTTGGCGAGAGACTGGCCAGTGTTGATACCTTCGGTTTTCCCAGCCTGGGCACTCTCCGGGAAAGGCTGGTCAGTATTGTCGAGGAATATCTGGCAGCCGGACCTTACCTCCGGGAGGCAATGGAAGACCGCGAGTTCCATTTTATGAAGTCGGTGAGCGCGATTTTCCCCACCGCGTACGTAGCCCATGACCTCAGGGAGTTCGTGGAGGCACTGCGCAAGATAAGCCTGGGTTCTCTCTACTTTCACATCTTTGAGTCGCGTCTTAGATTGGGTAGGGGCCTCAATGATTTTACCATCTGGCTGAAGGATAGCCTGGACGAGTCCGACCTTGGCGAAGAAATCGCCCGGCTCGACCCTTATACCTATACACTGGAGGGACTGAGATCGTCACTGATACAGCTAATCGAAAAACGCATCAAGTAAGTATCGCGGACTACGAGCCTATCGTTGGCCGGAGCACTATCGAGGAACTGAGACTACTCGGTGCCCGGCTCTCGGGCAAGGTTATTCAG
>JAUYDJ010000001.1 GCA_030690025.1 Chloroflexota bacterium
TAAACGCCCACTCCGGAACACATTTAAGACTACCCCTGCAAATACCGCAAATGGCGTTACCAATAGGCTTCATTATGCTGGACCTGATAGTAATCACCGCCATTTACAAAGCCGCACAAACAATCAGGGCCGGCGGTAGAATCGAGGATGAAGTCTGATGAGTCCCACTATAATTTCCCTGATAATTCTGACTGTTTTTCTCGGTCTTCTGGCTCTGGGCCTGGAAATCTTCGCCGCCATGGGCCTGGCCGGCGTGGTTGGCTTTACCCTGTTCCTGCACCAGAGTCCCAGCTTCTTTGCCAATGTGGGCTGGAATACGATGAACTCTTTTACCTACAGCGCCGTGCCTCTCTTCGTCTTCATGGGCGCTATCTTTGCCAATACTGGAGTGGTTGGTTACCTGTATGGTGCCGCTGACAAAATAATCGGCCATATGCCCGGGGGGTTGGGGACTTCCACCATAGGCGCCTGCGCTCTCTTCGGCGCCATGACCGGCTCGAGCGTAGCCGCCGCGGCTACCTTCGCCGCCATTGCCTTCCCCGAAATGGAACAGAAGGGTTACGACCCCACTCTCAGCCTTGGACTGATAGCGGTGGGCGGCGGGCTGAGCGTTCTTATTCCGCCCAGTCTGGTACTCATAATATACGGCGGCTGGCAGCAAGTCTCGGTAGTCGACCTTTTCGCCGGAGCCCTGATTCCCGGTTTTATGCTGGCCTTTTTTTACGTTGTCACTATTTTCATAATGACCAAAACTCACGCTCACATGTTTCCCCCGCCTACCCACCACACCTGGAAAGAGAGGGGCATCGGAGTCCTGGAGGCCCTGCCCTGGCTCGGCATTGTTGCCCTGGTCCTGGGGGTGATATTCGGCGGTATCATGACCCCCACCGAGGCCGCCTCCTTCGGCGCGTTTTTGGCGATTGTAGCCGCCATAGGCTACCGGCGTATGAGTTGGATTGCCCTCAAGAAAAGCGCCTTCGCCGCCGTTAGAATTTCGGCAATGATTGCCCTGGTGGTAACCAGCGCCCGCATACTCGGCCAGGTCTTCCAGCAGGTGGGCCTTACTGACGCTTTCGCCGACTTCATACTCGGACTGGGATGGAGCAAGTATGCGATATTGGTCGTCTTATTTGTGCTGTATATGGTTCTGGGCTGTTTCATGGATGGCCTTTCCATGCTGCTGGTCACTCTTCCCTTCGTGATTCCCATCCTGGAGAGTTTCAATATAAGCCTGATATGGTTTGGCGTTGTATTTGTCGTCGTTGATGAGACCGCCCTGGTTACGCCACCCTTCGGCTTAAACCTGTTTGCTATTAAGAGTGTCATACCAAAAGCTTCGCTAATCCAGATTGCCAAAGGCACACTCTACTTTTTCCCGGCCATATTTATCCTGCTGGCGCTTTGCACTGCCTTCCCGGATATTGTACTGTGGCTGCCCAACGTAATGTTCAAATAGTTCCCTGAGGAGATAAGTCATGCTGAAAATGAACGATTTCCTGGAGGTGCTCAAGAAAAAGTACCCCCAGGAACTGGTGGTAATTGATGACAAGATAAACCCGGCGGAGTTTGAAGCCACCGCTATTCTGCAGCACCTGGAGAACGCCGGTAAATACCCGGCTGTATTATTCACTAAACCCCTCAACCTTAAAGGTGAAGTGTCCAAGTTCCCCCTGCTTATTAATGCCGTGGCAAACCGTGAGAAGTTTGCTATTTCCCTGGGCGTGGACCCCAGCCAGTGTAAACTGCCCCTGGCCCTCCTGTATTCGGAGCGAGAATTGGGACGGGTAAAGCCGGTAATCATACCCAAGAAAGAGGCCCCGGTCAAGGAAGTCATAAAGCTGGGACAGGAAGCGGATTTAAGGGAATTCCCCATTGTTAAGCACCACTACATGGACCCTGCCCCCTTCCTGACCATGATACCAATACACCGTGACCTGGAGTCAGGCGCTTATAACGCTGCCTTTCTGCGCATGCAGTATAAAGGGCCACGCCGGCTCGGTCTATACATGGGCCCCCGGAACAACTGGGAAATCGTCCGCCGGCATGATGTGAAGAACCTCGACACGCCCACGGTGATAGTGGTGACCCATCACCCGGCCTGGGAAATGGGAACCTTGAACGTGGCCCCATTTGGTACCAATGACTACGAGCTGATTGGGTCCATAATGGGTGAGCCGGTGCGCCTCACTCCTTCCGAGACCTGGGGCGAGGACTTCATGGTGCCCGCTGACGCCGATATTTTAATCGAAGGCAACACGCTGGCCAATACCCGGGAGGCGGAAGGTCCCTTTGGCGAATATACCGGCTATTTCGGGCCGCAGCGTTACTCTAATATCATTGACGTAACGGCTATCACCTACTGCCGCAACGCCGTCTACCAGGATGCCTTTGTGGGCCATGCCGAGAACTGGATTATGGGGTCCGTGCCTAAGGAAGGCAGCATCTATCAGAAGATTAAGGCTGTGGTACCCAACGTAAAGGGGGTACATTTCGCCAACTCCGGCTGTGGCCGGCACAACGTGTATATCGCCATTGAGCAAACGGTCGAGGGGCAGGCCAAGCAGGCCGCGCTGGTGGCCATGGGCAATATGGAGCTGTCCAAACACATTGTGGTGGTCGATAGCGATATTGACCCCTACAACGAGACCGAGGTCTTATGGGCGATAGCCACCCGGGTGCAGCCCGACGAAGATGTCGAAATCATCCATAATATCAAAGGCGGCAACCTTGACCCATCAGTACGCGGCGACCTGCTGTCATCCAAGATGATAATCGATGCCACCAAGCCCACGGGGCGCCCTTTCGAGGAGCGCATCCGTATACCTGCTGAGGCCATG
>JAUYDJ010000044.1 GCA_030690025.1 Chloroflexota bacterium
TCGGCTGACAGCAAAAGTAATACGTATATGGCCCCTCTCCTTCCAGGTATAAGCAAAGCCGAGAAAGGCGATAATAACCAGGCTGTACCCGCCGAACTCATCAGATAGTATGAGGGGACGGTGCAGGACATACCGGGTAACAACCTCAATCATGGTCAGGCTCATTATCGCCAGTATCACCCCGCCGGCAATATAACCGGTCCAATAAGACAGCGCATCAAGGATGCGGTTTAGCTTACCCATTTAACCACCTCCGGGACGGCACGCGGTCCGGTGATGGGAAGAGTTCCGCAACGGAACTCTTCCCATCAGGTGAGCTCATCTATTTACTGATGACGCTGAGCACTACCGATTTCGCGGGGCCGTTAGCATAGTCGGCGGCAATCTTAAGGACATCCTTGCCCAACGGGCCTGCCACCTTGAGCCACTCGCTAATCACCGGCTCCATGAGCTTGGCGGCTTTATCGCGCTCACCGGCGGCGGGCACCACCAGCTGTGCTTTACTTCTGACGAACATAAAGTTGCCATAAACAATCTGGGACTGTTCCAGGCTGGCACTCATGGCGCGGACGAGCAACGCGCCGGCCCGGCGCAGTCCGTCCTGCGCTGCGGCGGGCAGGGCGTCAAAAGCCTTGGCATTAGCCGCCACCACGGCGGGGAAGACAGGGGTAATGCCCCAGTCACCGGAGCTGTACTTGGCAACGAAATCAATCTGGTTAATGAAACCGTAGGCAATGCTGGTGGTCACCGCATCAACCGTGCCGCGCTGCAAAGCGTCGGACAGCTCCCCCATGGACAGGGTCAACGGACTGGCACCGAGCGCGGTCAGGGCCAGGGTCTGGGTCAGACCGGAGGTGCGGGTCTTCAACCCCTTGAAGTCATCCAGTGTCTTAATGGCTTTGCTGCCCCACTGGAAACTGTTAGGCGGGGCCAGGCTGGCGCCAAGGACGATGAAGCCAGCGGGCCGGGTATACTTGTCCAGTAGAGCAGTCATCCTGGGGTCGGTCATTGCGGCCGCCCACTCGTAGCTAGAAGCGGGCGATTCGCTGAAGAACAGCGGCAGAGCACCGAAATCGAGGACGGGATAGGTGCCGCTGGCAAAGGCCACCACCTGGTTGCCAATCTGGACACGGCCGTCGCCTACCGCCAGAATGGACTCGGTGGCAGTATAGAGTTTTTCTTTAATATCGAATTTCACCAGTCCCCCGGTCTCCTTGGCGACCAGGTACTCAAACAAGCCACCTGGCTTGAACGGCCAGCCCATATCGGAGGTCGCCCCGGTGCTGGTCTCCCAGTGGAACCTCCAGGTAACCGGCTGTGCGGCGGGTGCCGGTGACGGAGCGGGTGCTGGAACTGGGGCAGGCGCCGGAGCGGGGGCAGGGGACGGCGCTGGAGACGGGGCAGGCGCCGGGCTGGAACAAGCCGCGACCATGGGCAATGCCACCAATACTAAGGTTAACATCAAATAGATTAGTTTCCGTTTCAATTTTTCCCTCCTCTAAAGTATTTCAGCCAACCGACCCCGCACATTTACCTCATAAATCACCCCCCCCCTCAAATCTCACCGCTGGCTATTACTTAGCCGGCAAATTTTCGCCCTATGCCAGTAGATTCTCCAATAATCCTGCGGTTAAGTCAAGCAGGCATAGTTAATAACCTCAATTCATTCTGACTGTACCGGATTAAGTAAAAACCCACTGCCTAACAGATAATAAACTCCGGCTTCCACCCCGGGGTAAGGAGCCTGCCGCCATTTTCCGTAACCAGCACCGGGCTGCCCATGTGAATCGCTTTCTTGCCATCCCGCGACTCAACATGAGGCTCAAACTCAAGAACCATATTTTCTTTGATGACAAAGGAATTATCCGGCTTGTATTCAGGCTGGCCCGGGTACGACCCCATGGGCATCTCCAGGTACAGTCCCAAGCCATGAAACGCCGGGTTGCGCACGTTGTAGCCGGCTTCTCTTATCGGGGTAAGGAAGGCTTCATCCAGTTCACCCAGGGTAATCCCCGGCTTCAACACCTTGAGCCCACTATAGAAAGACTTCACCGAAACATCGAAAATGTTCGACCAGTCTTCGGCCGGCTGGCCAATGGCGAACGACTGGTTGAACTGGGCAAAGTAGCCGAAGTACCGGGCGTCAAACTCGAGCAGGATAACATCACCGGGCTCCAGCGCCTTCAGGTCAGGCGGGCGGTGGCGGCCTCCCCGCCCCCCGTGCACTCCTTCTTTGCCGGAAACATACAGCAGCATAAAGCCCGGTTCGCAACCGTTACGGTAGACAGTATCCATCAGCGCCGCCTTTACTTCATAGTCCTTCACACCAGGCCGGGCGGTAAGGGCGATAGCTTGCATTCCCCTGAGCCCGACCTCGCAACCGAGCTCAAAACACCTGATTTCAGCCGCACTTTTAACCAGTCTGGCTTTTTCCAGTATATCAGTAGTGTCTTCAAATTTGGCGGAGGGGAAAGCATTGACCAGCGCCATGTAGGTGGCGTAAGGAAATCCCATCTCACCCAAGTAGCCGGAGAGACCGACTATCCCAATCCGCGCCCTTTCCAGGCATAACTCTCTCAGGCGTTTGGCGACGGCAGCGGAGTATCTCGGCTGGCCGGCACGGTGGTCTTTGAGCCAGGGCGAGGGTAATCCTATTTCAAAAGTAAAAAGGGTCGGCTCGCCCTCCAAAGGGAACACCAGGTAGCCTTCATCGAGGATGTTGGCCAGATACCTGATATTGGCGGCCAGCCCTGTCCAGTACCCTTGCGAGCCCCAGACTACCAGGCAGGCCAGGTCGCGTCTCTTCATCTCATCACGAATGTTTTTCCAGCGGCGGTCGCGCTCTTCCAGAGTCAGTATGGATTCCACCGGGACGATAGGCATCTTCGGCCTCCTTTCAGCCAACGTGTAGACCAGGATACAGCCAAAAATCTAATGGGTTATCAGTAAACTGCGGAATACTATCAAAGTAATACGGCGCTCTCAGCTTGTCAAGCGTGAAGGTAAAAACCTTTTACTCAACCTTAGTCGTTGGTGTCATTGCGAGCGAAGCGAAGCAATCTCGGATAGGTGGGGAATGAGATTGCTTCGTCGCTGCGCTCCTCGCAATGACAACCATGATTGAGCAGAACCGATAAAAACAAAAAGAGGGGGGCTAAGCCCCCTCTCTCCGGTGTTCGTTATCTTAATATTTGAGGTCAATTGATAGATATCAGCCCCTGCTTGATGCCTATGACCACCGCCTCGGTACGGGCATTGGCGTTCAGCTTGCGCAGGATGGAGGTAACGTGGTTCTTGATGGTCTGCTCGCTGATGCCCAGCTCAGTGGCAATCTGCTTGTTAGGGAAGCCCTGCGCGATATAGGAAAGGATGCCGGTCTCCCGCTGAGTGAGCGGCGACATGAAGGCTTCCGCCTCGCTGCGCCAGGTGAGCTCTTGAAACTGGCGCAACACCTGCTCCGCCACTTTGGGCCGGGCGGTAAGGCTTTCGTTTATGGGGTGCTCACCGTGAGCCACGCGCCTGACCGTAGTGACGAGCTGCTCGGCGGTGACCTCCTTATTCAAAAAGCCGGCTGCCTGGGCCTTGAGCGCCTGGAAGAGCTGCCCATCGCCGGAGTTGGAGGTAATCAGCACGATACCGATGTTAGGTGAACGCTGCCTTATCTTGCGGGCCAGGGTCAGCCCGCTCTCGGCGGGGCCATCAATATCAATGAGGGCCACGTCAGGCGACACGGTGTCTATGGTCGATAATATGTCGTCGCTAACCTCCGCGGTGCCCGAAATCTCGATGTCCTCTACCGAGGCAAGCGAATGTTCAATGCCCTGCCGCAGCAGGAACTGCTGGCTGACGATAAAGACGGTTATCTTATTATCTGCATTCATAATTTATCCACCAGCCTGGATTTCACCTCCTTTCTTATCCACCGGGGTGCTGGCAACCGGAGCGTCCTTGACCACCGAAAGGAAAACCTCAACCAGATGAGGGTCAAACTGTTTACCGGCGCCTCGCCGTATTTCCTCGATTGCCGCCGCACGGGACAAGGCCTCGGAGTACGGTCGCGCCGAGGTCATGGCGGCAAAGGCATCGGCTATCGCCAGAATGCGGGCTTCCAGGGGTATGCCTTCACCCTTCAGCCCCTTGGGGTATCCGGTGCCATCGTATTTTTCATGGTGGTACAGGATACCCAGTATGCAGGGCGCCAGGTGGCGGGCGTGCCTCGCCGTGGCCGCGCCCAGCTGGGGATGGAATTTGATGGCTTCCCACTCTTCGGCGGTCAATTTGCTGGCCTTGTTAAGTATTTCATCACTGACGCCAATCTTACCAATGTCATGCAGTAAAGCGCAAGTGCTGAGCCGGCTTACCTCGAGCGGGTCGAGGTGCAGAGCTTCCGCCAGGGCCACGGCATACTCGCTGACCTTTTTGGAGTGAGTGTTGGTGTAGTGGTCGCGGGCGTCTACCGCCGCGGCCAGGGCGTAAATACTGCTCAGGACCTCACTATTCACATTATGTCCGTTACCACCGGCGCTATCCAGGGAAAGCAGAGTCCCCGAGGCACAGTGGGTACGGTTGCCGCCGCTCCGCTTGGCCTGGTAGAGCGCGGCGTCCGCCGCGGTGAGCAGCTCGTTGGCACCGACGCCATCGGCCGGCCAGCTGGCTAACCCGAGGCTGGTGGTAACAGGGATTTCCCCGGCCTTCCCTCTAGCCGCCACGCGCTGGCGCACACGCTCGGCCACCTGCTCGGCGGTATTAAGAGCGGTCTGGGGCAGCAGTATGGCAAACTCATCGCCGCCATAGCGGAACGCCTGGTCAGCGCTGCGAATTGAACTTTTCAAAACGGTGCCAATCTGCTTCAAGAACTTATCCCCGGCCAGGTGCCCGTAAGTGTCGTTAAAGCTCTTGAACAGGTCAAGGTCGAGAATAACTATGGAGAAGACACCGCCATAGCGCGAATGCCGT
>JAUYDJ010000133.1 GCA_030690025.1 Chloroflexota bacterium
TATCGCCTCTTCTAGCCACTGTCCCAGCGTCTTTTTTCTGGTGACGGCGGCAACTCGGGCTTCATGGATAATTTCCGGATTCATCCTTACACTGAGATTTGGTCTTATTCCTTCTCCTCTTGGCATACTTCTATTGTACGAGAGGATTTCCTTGGTGTACCCATAACACCGCAAGCACACAGGAAACCTCAGCATGTACTATATCAAGTGCAGCAGGGCAAATGTCCTGCCACAAGGTTGACCGATCTGGCCACGAAAATAACGACTCTAATAAACCAATAAAAATGCCGAGGCCGCTTTTAGCCGAGTTACTCACTCCGAATTTCAAAAAATTCTTCATTCAGGCTCTTTTTTCGGCTTGTTTAATGGTATAATATGTAAATAGTAACTGAGTAATGTAGCCAATGGAGGATAAACATGGCTGACCAGAAACCCAAGGAGACTGCGCCAAAAGCAATAATGGTAAAGCCGCTTCCCCAAATTCTTGATGAGCTTGAGGATAGCATTAAGACCGCCGACGAGGCCGCGAAAGACGCTCGCGCAGCGGCTGAGGAAGCACGCCAGGCCGGCGAGAAAGCCGCCAACGAAGCGGCCCGGGTTGCCGCCCAGGCAATTGCCCGCGTTGAGAAAGTAGCTAATGACGGCCTGCAGCTGGCCCAGTTGCTGAACCTGGCCCTGCGGGATGCCGTTGCCGCCGTAGAAAAACGGCTCGCCGAGAAGCCCCAGAAATAGACGCGGCTTCCCACCAACTTAATATGCCTGCATTAAGCGCTGAGTGAGACAGAGGGGTGAGTTTTTGTCTCCAACCCTGACGGAACTTTATGCTTGTTTTGCTCCTGAGATGGCCTGGGAGGAGTTTCAGTCATATCGTTCTGTTCTAGTTGAAATCAAATTGTCATTGCGAGTCCCGATTGCATCGGGACGATGAAGCCGGGATGACGAAGCAATCTCTTCCAAGTCTATAGAAATCAATGAGATTACTTCGCCCCGACCTGTCGGGGCGAAGTAATGACTGAATTGACAAGCCCCTGACTACCGAGCTACTGGTGGCTTTTTACCTCGTAGGACTCAAAGATAAAGTCCAGGTCTTGCTCCAGGGCGGTGAGCTGCTCCTGAGAAAAGAGCGTCTCATCCACGTCGAGCAGCAGTTTAGTCTCACCGGTAGCTGAGCCTACAACGTGGGCGCGTATGCACTCTTTCCCCGAATCCCTGGTATTGAAGGTTAAAGTGCCGCGGGAAATAAAGGTCGAGGAATCGCTTGGGAGGGAGTAGTACTCCATCTTTGATTCGCCGATGACTATCCCCTGCTTCAGGACAAAATCCCTCACCTCATCGAAAAGCAGTTCAGGCTTCAGGTTCCGGTAGGCTTTCTTGATTTGCATTCTTGGCTCCTATCTCTCTTGGCCGATTAGCTACTTAGCTTTATGATAAAGCTTTTGCAGGTTTTGTCAAGCAGAGAGAAGAAACACCCGTGCCACCGCCAAAAAAAGGGGCTGCTCCCGTACGGAGCAGCCCCTTTTCCCAATCAGGCACTTACCAGTCTTAGCCCAGTATCTTCTCTACTTCCTCTTTATCGGCATCCATAACGTATGGTATCCCAGAAATCTCAGCAGCTTCCCGGGTAAGGGCCATCAGGTCGCTCCGCTCAATGAGGTCGAGGCGGAATTTCCTGGCGCCCGCCATGAGCTGCTGCAGGCCGGTAGTCAGCCGGTCATAGTAGTTGTACATGCCGATGGCGGCCGGAGTGATGCGGCTGAAGTCTTTGCCGTACTTCGACTTAAGCTGGGCGACATTGACGAAAGCCTGCGTCAACGCCGTATCGTAGCCGTCGCCGTCACCGTGCTCCTTGCGAATCTTCTCGGCATTAGCTTTGCCTACCATTGCCGCGGCCAGAGTAGACCGGCCCAGGCACACTGCCTTGATGCGCGGCGCGCCCAGGGCCAGCGCCTTAAAGACATGGTCTTCCAGGGCAATACCGCCGGCGATGGCGCAGCTGGGCACAAAGGCACCCTTCTTGGCCAGCTTTTCCAGGCACTGGTTGAGCAGGCACTCAATGTAAACGGTGGGCACGCCCCACTCGTTCATCATGCGCCAGGGGCTCATGCCCGTGCCGCCGCCAGCGCCATCCACGGTAAGCAGGTCTATTTTGGCCTCGGAGGCAAACTTCACTGCCCTGGCCAGGTCGGCGGGGCGATATGCCCCGGTCTTCAGGGTGACATACTTGGCGCCCACGCGACGCAGTCTTTCCACGTCCTTGAGGAAGGCTTCCTCATCCACCATACCCAGCCGGGAATGGCGTTCAAACTCTTTGAACTCGCCTATCTTGAAGCTTTCCTGCACTACCGGGTCGTCCGGGTCAGGGAATACTATGTAGCCGCGTCGCTTCAACTGTATTGCCCTTTCCAGCGACGTCAGCTTCACTTCACCCCCGATGTCCTTGGCGCCCTGCCCCCACTTGATTTCAATACCCTGGACCCCCAGCTTGGTCACGGCGTACTCGGGTACCCCGAGTCGGCCATCCTCAACGTTAGCCTGGACCAGCATCAATCCGTAGCCGTCATACCAGTCCTGGAAGATTTTGACTCTTCTGGCCAGCTCCGGGGAATCGACCACCCTGCCGTTTTTGATTTCAGCCTTCGGGTCCATAGCACAGACGTTTTCGCCGCAGACCAGCACAATGCCGCAGATAGCTGCGGCGATGGCCGTGCCTTCCCAGTTAACCCGGGCAATTTCGGTCGAGCCGAGGGCGCCGGTGAAATAAGGCACCCTCATCTTTATCTCTTTGCCCTTGGGGCCAATCGCCACCGAGGTATCCACTGCCTGAAAGACCGCTTTGTCCGAATCAGCTTCGATGCCCTGGGCACCCACGCAGCTGCCCTGGATGTTGAAATGCGAGTAGTCTATGGGGTAGTCCTTCTCCGACCCGGCGGTAACTTTGGCGAAAGGCTGGGGGTATATCACCTCCCTACCCCTCAGGGCAGACTGGCCTACTTCGCACAGGCCTAGGCAGCCATCGAGACAGGTCACGCACATTCCTGATGCTGGCGACGGTGAAACACGGTTCTTGGTCTTGGTTGCGGCACTGGCATTTGGTTTACTTAGTGTCATCTACTTCTCCTTCTCCTTATACCCTTACGGGTATTCCCCTTTCTTTTAGATATTGTTTAGCTTGCGGTATTGAAATCTCACCAAAGTGAAAAATGGAAGCGGCCAGGACGGCACTGGCTTTCCCGATGGCCACGGCCTCATAAAGGTGCTCCAGCTTACCCGCCCCACCGGAGGCAGTTACCGGCAGCGAAACAGCTTCAGCCACTGCCCATGTCATCTCCAGGTCGTAGCCTTCTTTGGTGCCATCGGCGTCCTTGCTGGTCAGCAGAATCTCACCGGCCCCCAGCGCCTCCACCCGTTTAGCCCATTCCACAATGTCCATCCCGGTACCTTCGTTACCACTCTTTACTACTACCTCCAGGCGGGGTAAAGCGCTGCCGGGCGGATTCTTCCTGCCGTCAATGGCAACTACCAGCCTCTTTTTGCCGAATTTCCTGGCTGCCTTTTTGACCAGTTCCGGGTCTCTGACGGCAGCCGTGTTTATGGAGACCTTGTCCACCCCGAGGTCGAACAGGGCCTTCATGTCTTCAATACTGGCTATCCCGCCGCCCACGGCAAACGGGACCGTAACCATATCAGCGACCCTTTTGACCCATTCCAGCCTGGTCTTACGGTTTTCCACCGTGGCAAAGATGTCAAGAAAGACAAGTTCATCCGCACCCGCCCGGCAATAGGCTTCAGCTGCCTCCACCGGGTCGCGGGCATCCCTCAGGTTTTCAAACTTGACTCCCTTGACCACTCTGCCTTCTCTGATATCGAGGCAAGGTATGACTTTTACATATTTCATCCGGCTCCTTCCATCAAATTCTGATATTTGGTCAGCTGCTGGTACTCGACCAGAGTGCTCATAGCGTAGCTTTCCGCCTCCACTCCGGCTTCGGCGGCGGCCGCCACTGGGTTCAAGCCAACCTGTAGAATGACCCCCACCTTGTTTAATCCTACCGGTATGCCGCACACGGGTTCGTTAGTATTACCCATCATAATGACTCCGCCAAACCCGGCCCGCTTCAGCTGGTTGATGATATCCACCACCAGAGGCTGACAAGGGACCGGAATCTCGCGGAAGTTGGCAATTACTTTGCCCTGCCCTTTCCTTACTACGCCCAGGACATCGGTCATCCTGGCACGGATGAAAATCTCGGAGGGGTCCAGGGTGGTCCCGGCATAGTGAATGAAGTTAACAAAGCGTAACGGCCGCTGATTTCGTATTTGAAGCAGTCCGGCGAACCGGGAATCCATGGGGATACCTGC
>JAUYDJ010000070.1 GCA_030690025.1 Chloroflexota bacterium
GGTACGTTAGCGATTGTCACCAAAGTGATACTGAAACTGACCACCAAGGCGGCAAAGAAAGAAGTGCTTTTTGTCCCCTTTAACGATCTGCAGAGTGCCATTGATGCCGTCCCTGAGATGCTAAGACTCAAGACAACACCAACAGGAATTGAGTTCATGGAGAGAAGTATTATTGAGATTGTTGAGAAATATCTTGAAAGAGAGATACCCTACCATCAATATGAGGCATTCCTGATGATAACAATGGAAGGAGAATCAGAGGACGTAATTTACGGCTACTTTTCTCAGGTCGAGGAAATCTGCAAGCGTCACGGAGCAATTGAAGCCAGGGTTCCTGATAGCGAGCGGGCCAAGAGACGTCTTCTCGAAGCCAGAGAAAAGTTCTACCACGCGATTAAGAGGTTTGCCCCTATGCAGATAATCGATGTAGTAGTTCCCCGCAACAAAATAGCTGACTTCGTAAGAGAAGTAAAGGAAATATCCAAAGAACAAGGCATACCCGTCATACTTTACGGACACGCAGGTGATGGTAATGTGCATATGCACCCTATCTGTTTGCACATGGATCAGCAGGAGTGGGGTAGGAAGCTACCGCGCCTAATGAGCGATATATATCGTGCAGGAGTCTCCTTCGGTGGGGCAATATCAGGGGAGCACGGAATTGGCCTCGACAAGAAGAGATACCTAAGCCTACAATTAGATGAGCCGGTCCTAAATATTATGAAAGATATAAAGAGGGCTTTTGACCCAAATAATATCTTGAATCCCGGGAAAATCTTTGACTTGGAAATCTGACTGCTATCTCTCAAGTATCTCATCAACTAGTCGGCCGACATATCTCGCAATCGCTGGAGATGCAGTTAAGCCCGGCGATTCGATGCCAACTAGTACTACTACGTTAAGTGTGTTTGACAATTACCTGCCGTTGAGCGCATACTATGGTCATGGATACAATACGCGCTCAACGGGAACGACTGAAGGGTTTCTTGGACGAGATGCTGGTGACCTTGGGCCGCTCGGAGCGTCGTCAGTGGGGTGACGTGTATGTGCGGGGACTGCTGGCGACGGGTGGGCGCAAGGCAACAGCGAGCATGGCCGCCCGTGTGTCGGACGGCAATGTGCAAGCGATGCAGCAGTTTATTGGCCAGAGTCCTTGGCCCTGCAATCCCCTGCGGAAAGGGCTGGCTCGGCGGTTGGTGGAAGCACTGCATCCGGTGGCGGCATGGGTGGTAGACGATACCGGGTTTCCGAAGAAGGGCCCCCACTCCGTGGGGGTGGCACGCCAGTACTCCGGGACGCTGGGCAAGATTGGCAACTGCCAGGTGGCGGTGAGCCTGCACTACGCTACAGACGATGCCGCTGTGCCCCTGGACTTTGCCCTTTACCTGCCCGAAGAGTGGCTGGAGGAAGAGCGTCGCCAAAAAGCGGGCATCCCAAAGGATGTCACGTTCCAGCCCAAGTGGGCCTTGGCCCTGGTGCTGATCGACCGAGCCCTGGCATGGGAGGTGCCCAGGGGCGTAATCGTCGCGGACGTGGGCTATGGCAACACCACGGAGTTTCGGACGGGGCTGGCCGAGCGCAAGTTGCTCTTCGCGGTGGGGGTCCAGAACACAACCGCGGTCTGGGTCGACTCGGGCAACCTGGGGGATCCGTCCCGGGGACGCCGTGGCCGGCCGCGGCGTAAGCTTTTGGAGGTGGGCGCTCCGATGAGCGTGGCTGAGGTGAGTCAGAGCTGGCCTCAGGAACGCTGGCAGCGTGTCACCTGGCGCGAGGGCACCAAGGGACCCATGACCAGGCGTTTTGCCGCTGCACGCGTCTTGCCCAGCCATAGCTACCAACATGGCGGCCCCAAAGAAGAGACTCTCTGGCTGCTGGCGGAATGGCCCGAGGACGAGGCAGCCCCCACGAAGTTCTGGCTCGCCAATCTCCCCGGGAACACCAGTCTCCTGAGCCTGGTGCGCCTGGCCAAGATCCGCTGGTGGATCGAGCAGGGCTACCAGCAGCTCAAAGATGAGCTGGGTCTAGACCATTATGAAGGGCGCTCCTGGCAGGGCTGGCATCACCACGTCACCATGACGATGCTCGCCTTTGGCTTCCTGGCTCTGGAGAGTCTGTACATTAAAAAAAACTTCTGGACAGCGCTGGTCTCTGCCGAGGGTGCGACGTGAACTCCAGCGCATGCTGGCCCGCTGGACAGGAATTTGTCCCTGCTGTGGCCTGCTCGTCCACTGGCGTATGGACTCATCAGAACTTAACGTAGTAGTACTAGGGGGATATGTTGCCAACCAGCAATAGTTGATGAGGACTACACTTTACCTAGTAACACCATTATCGACGCAACGACACCATCGTCGGTAACATTATTATGGTTAGGTTCTGTTTTGGTTGTTGCTATCTTAAATCTGTCATTGCGAGAGGGCGGACGCCCTCGAAGCAATCTCAAACTTTGATTTATCGGGATTGCTTCGTCCCGACAGGTCGGGACTCGCAATGACACAGCAACCAAATGCAAATAATACATTACTATGAGTCAATTGACAATGATGTTGAAAATGTGTTTACTGGTATGTATCTCTACAGAAAACAGTGCCTTAGCTGCCTGATTTCGGGGTAAATATCGGGCAGATTCAAGGTGGGGTCTTGACAGGGGTGGTAAAATAGGAGAAATAGATTTCGAGTGGTTTGGAGTTGTGGTGGCGGTCGGGTCTTTTCCCCGGAAAGCGTGATAAGTATATATGCGTGGGACGGTCGAACTCCTGCTGTAGAAAAGCGAGGCCGAGGAGGTGATAGAAGTTAGATAATTACCTTAACATTCAGCCGAAAAAATATTTAATTGGGAGGAAAGAATGAAGAAAGGATTACTATTTTACGGAGCACTGGTTGCTGTAATACTGGCCTTGCTGGCGTTGCCCTTGCTGGGGTGCACGTCAAAGCCCAGCGCAACCGCAGCGCCCATTGTGGTGTGGGTTACGCCCACTGCCGGCCCACCCTGGGTGGTAGCCCAGCAGGAGGGGTTCTTTAAGGAGCTGGGGATAAACGTAGAGCCGCGGTTAACTGTAGAAGATGCCGCCCCGTTCCTGGCCGGGCAGTCCCCCATTTCCAGCGTATCATCCTGGGAGGGAGGACAGTATCGAATTGAGAAAGAAGATGTCATGATTTATGGGGTCAGCGGAGGCGTCAGATTCTTCAACGGCATAGCCGTCAAGGCAAGCAACTATCCCAAGCCGTACAGCAGCGTTCCGGACCTGAAGGGGAAAAAGCTCGGGAACCCCGGGTTAGGCACTGGTTCCTGGGCGGCCTTTGTGGCCCTGGCTAAGGCAAGATGGAACATAGATGCCACCACCGCCTTCCAGAATGTGTCCACCAGCTCGGGTGCTATGCTTGCCCTGGTGGACAAGGGCGAGCTGGATGGAGCTCTCTTGTTCAGTGGCGCCACCCTGGCGGCGGTAGCCTCTGGTTTTCCGCTAGTCTTCTCCTTCGATAAGGAATGGGAGGCGTTTACTGGGTTCCCGCTAATGATAACGGTCAATATTGCCCGCGCCGATTGGGTGAAGAAGAACCCGGATACCGCCCGGAAGATAAACCAGGCCCTGGATAAGGCAGTAACCTGGATGTCGCAAAACACCGACCAGTTTAACGTCGGCGGCAGGTACGAGCAGCTCGCAAGGGACGCCGGCCATCTGGCCAATGCGGATACGATTAAGCTCGTACAATCGTGGTTTAAAGAAAAGAAATACTACTCGCCAAGCGCGGCCTATTCCGACGGCTGGGTGGACTCTGCCCAGAAGTTCAGCGAGCTAGTCCTGGGGAAGGACGCGCCTGCCAAAGCTGACATGTTCTGGTCGCCGGCAGAAGCCAACAAGAAATAGCCATCTGACAGTCTGTGATGGGAGGATGTGCTGAAGTAGTCCGGCCGGGCCCCGCACCGGTACGGGACCCGGCCCCAACAACTGGATAGAAATCTCCCTGTGGAATTTGGGAGAGGACTGCTGGTAATCAGATGATGGGTTATGGCTCGCCTTTTCGCCTTTGTCAAGATAAAGACCTTCAGCCAGGAATGCGTCTCTGAGTTTGCCGGGCTCATTATGGAATGAGAAGATTGGAAAGTGAGCAATGGACAAACAAGTAGAGCAAATAGCGCGGGTAGTTCCGCGCTCTATGGTTAAGACCTTCGGCGGCATTGACTTTACGCACGGATTCGGCAGGGTACTCCTTCAAATCTTACCGGTGGTGCTGGTTATCCTGGTCTGGTGGGTAGTGGCTGTCGTGATGCATGTCCCGCGCTTATACCCTACACCGGTAACGGTGTTTAATGAGTTTATCGGTATACTGGGCGGGAAGGCGCCGGTTGGTGCGGCTTCGTCTTATGTGCACATTGGGGCTACTCTCTACCGTCTTTTTATTGCCTTCCTTCTCTCGTTTGCCATAGGGGTGGTCATCGGGCTAATTGTGGGCCGGAATAAACTGCTTTTTAACCTCTTCGACAACATAGGCTGGATTTTTCTCTCGGTGCCCGCCATACTGTGGTCTTTCATATTCGTGGTTGCTCTGGGTCTAACCGAGGTAGTGCCGGTGGTTGTTCTGATGTCCCAGCTTGCCCCGCAGGTGGCCCTGCTTACCGCGGAAGGGGCTAAAGCCACGCCCGCGGATATACTGGAGATGTCCGCATCATACAAGGCCACTACCTGGCAGAAGGTCAAAGACGTGTTCCTGCCTCACCTTATTCCTTACCTGGTGGCGAGCGCGCGCACGAGCTTCAGTCTCGGCGCTAAACTGGTTGTCATTGCCGAGATAGTGGGATTCTCCACCGGTATCGGCGTCATGATAAAGTACTGGGACGACAAGGTGCAGGTCGCGCCCCTGGTGGCGTGGGGCCTGGTTTTAATTGTCGTGGCTAATGCCGTCGAGTACGCCGTTTTCGCCACATTAGAGCGGCGTGTAGCTAAATGGCGCACTGGACCACAGGTCACCATGAAAGGGGGTGGAGTGGCATGAGTCTTGAGATTGAGCTGAAGAATGTCGCCTTGCGCTTTCCGAAACCAGATGGCTGCGGGTGCCTGACTGTTTACGAAGGTTTTAACCTGGAAGTAGAGCAGGGTAGTTTCACGGTACTGCTTGGCCCCTCCGGCTGCGGTAAATCTACGCTGCTCAACGTTATCAATGGACTTTTGAGGCCAAGCGAAGTTGACGTATTAAATGTCTTCGGTAAAGACCTCAGGCAGAATCCGGACTTGACCCGGCGGATGGCTTACGTGTTTCAGAGTCCGAGGTTGTTGAAGTGGAAGACCCTCCGTGGCAATGTCGTATTCGGCTTGAGAGGCCTGGGGGTGCAACCTAAGGAAAAGTGGGATGAGCTCATGGACAGGTATTTTGGCATAGTTGGCCTGAGCGACTACGTAAACTACTATCCGCACCAGGTTTCCGGCGGCATGCAGCAAAGGGCAGCTATTGTCCGGGCGTGGGTGAACGAGCCGCGTATCCTGTTAATGGATGAGCCGTTCAGCCACCTGGACGAGATAAGCGCCGGTGAGCTGCGCCGGGAACTGATAAAGCTGTGGAGTCAGGAGCAGCCGCGGCGCACTATCATCTTTGTGACCCATGACCTGAGCGAGGCCATCCACCTTGGTGAGAATATCCTCATGTTGACCAAGTGCCCGGCCCAGGTCTTTCATGCTGAAAAGATAGATATCCCGTGGCCAAGGCTAGAGGGTGATGACCGCATCTTTGAGCTTGAGAAAAGGCTGCGGCGCATGTTCTTTGAACAGGTAGGTATACAGGTATAATGGAAGCGATAAAGGAAAGAGGCGTTCAGCTACTGTCTCTGGTGTTGCTGGTGGCGGTGTGGGAAGGCCTTTCGCTAGTGGTAGGGCGTCTGGTGCCATCTCCGGTGGCTGTCTTCCCCGTAGCCTGGAACATGATTACCTCTGGCTCCTTCGCCGACCCGCTTTTCACCAGCCTGTACCGACTTTTGTTCGGGTTTGGTCTTGCCCTGGCGCTGGGGCTGGCTTTCGGTATCGCCTCCGCCCAGGTGGAAAAGCTCGGTATTGCAGCCGGCGCGTTGTTCACCACCATAATGACCACGCCAAGCCTGGTTATCATCTTCGTAGCCATGCTCATACTGGGCCAGACCGATTCCACCATAGTCCTCATCGTAGGTCTTATCGTTTTTCCGTTTGTTGCTGTTCCCATGCGTGATGCCATGAAGGACCTGGACCAGGATATCTTAGGCATGTCGAAGTCATTCAAGGTAACCACACGGCGCAAATTAATCGATGTCTACATCCCTTACCTGGTGCCGCCAATCCTGGCGGCTTCCCGGATAGGCTTCTCCTTATCATGGAAGATAGTTGTCCTGAGCGAGGTCTTCGGCTTTACCACCGGAGTTGGCTGGAAAATTAGCTTAGCCTACTTCCAGTACGACCTTGTGGCCTTAATGGCCTGGCTGGTAATTTTCGTAGTCATCATACTGGTCATTGAACAGGTAATCAGAGAGGGCGAGAGAAGGGTAGTTAAGTGGAAATAGGCCGTCTTTTCTGACGCAAATGCCAGGGAATCTTAAATTCCCCCTTTCTTATCCAGGAAGGGGGAATTTATTTTGTATACCGGGGAGGATGGAGTGAAGGAGTGTCTTGACAGTGATTTCGGGATAGGTTATAAATAATAGATTCTAAAATCGGTAAAGAAACCGGCAAAATATTTTTAGGAGGGAAAGATGAGGAAAAGCAAGTTGTTGACTGTGGTTGTGGGAGGCCTGGTCCTGGCTCTGGTAGTGTTACCCCTGTTAGGTTGTGCCCAACCGGCACCCGCCCCGGCGCCAAAGCCAACCCCAGCACCAGCACCGGCTCCAGCACCGGCACCGGCGCCAGCTCCAGCTCCGGCACCCGCCCCCAAGCCGTCAGGTGATGTCTATACTATCTCCTTTGACTGGAACGATAGCTACGGACGGGGTGAGTCCTACGTGATGATGGCCGCACCGGATGGCCCAATGCGCCGGATGCTCACTGAGAGGAGCAACGGGCGTATCAAAATGACTTACTCCACCCGTGTCTACGCCACCACGGATGCCCTGCCTGCGGTGGCTGACGGGCGGGTAGATATGACCTGGTATCCTACCGCCCATCTCGCCGGGACTCACCCGTTGCTCAACTGGGATGCGATTCCCGCCATCGGCGACAGCATACCAGAGTTGGAAGCAGCCATATTCGACCCCAAAGTAGTCGCCATCTATAACAAGTTCTATCGTGACCTGAAAGTCCAGTACCTGAGCTCTTTTTCCTCGGTAGCCAACAACGCCATATGGTCGAAGAAGAAGGTCGACACGGTAGACAAGTTTGCCGGCCTGAAAGCCAGGACCAGCGGTTTACTCCAGACCAAGACCCTTGAGGCGCTGGGTGCCAGCCCGATGACCATAGCCGGGACGGAGTTAACGCAGGCTTTAATCAGAGGCACCGTTGACGCCGTCACCACCTCTCTAACCTACGGCTGGTCACAGGGCTTCCCTGATATTACCAGCTATGCCGCGCTCTGGCCGATAACCCCCGGCTATTTTTTCTCCATAATTATGAACGCCAAGAAGTTCGATTCCTTGCCACCCGACCTGCAGAAAGTTGTCTTGGACGTAACAAACGAAATAGCGCACCAGCAGATTTTTGCCATGAACTCCCAGCTGGCCACCGTTATCAAAGCTATTGGCCTGACCAAGTGCGAAATTGTCTACCCCGCCGAGGCCGAGATAAACAAGGCTAAAGACAAGGTAAAGGGGGTCAGGGACGAATACGTCAAGATTTCAGGCCCTGTTGCCGCCGACCTGCTGAAAGCCGTTGACGAAGCTGTTGCCAGATACCGAACAGTGATAAAGTCTATGCAATAGACCTA
This sequence comes from Chloroflexota bacterium, assembly GCA_030690025.1. Classification (GTDB taxonomy): domain Bacteria; phylum Chloroflexota; class Dehalococcoidia; order Dehalococcoidales; family JAUYDJ01; genus JAUYDJ01. The sequence continues at coordinate 7,876 of JAUYDJ010000070.1, forward strand.
AAAGCCGCAGGGGCGTATCGCCCCTGCGGCTTTAGCTCTATTGCATAGACTTTATCACTGTCCGGTACTTGGCCACAGCTTCGTCAACGGCTTTCAGCAG
>JAUYDJ010000003.1 GCA_030690025.1 Chloroflexota bacterium
CGATATCTATGCCCTTAAAGGAATCAGCCGCGGCTTCTCTTATCTCCACCTTTTCGCCGGCGACGGTCATTATCTTTCCCGCCGAGCGCTCCGAGGCCAGCAGACGGATTGAGTCCATTGGGAAGTTACGCTGCTCCAGCACCTTGATAATTTCCCGTCCGACCAGACCGGTGGCTCCTAAAATAGCCACATTGTAACCCATTACTAGCTCCTCCTATAGACCGAGCAGGGTATCCAGACCGAAGGTAAGTCCCTTGCGGTTGACCACTTCTTTGATAGCGATAATAACACCCGGCATATAGCACTCGCGGTTGATGGTGTCGTGCCGGATACTCAATGTCTGCCCCTGTCCGCCCAGCAGCACCTCCTGGTGCGCCATCAGGCCGGGCAGGCGTATGCTGTGTATGGCGATTTCGTCAATGGATTTGCCGCGGGCTTCGGCGGCTTTGCTCTGTTGCGGCGACAGGCGGAACGGTTTACCCCGGGCCGCTGCCATCGCTTTGGCCGTAGCCAGCGCCGTCCCTGAAGGCGAGTCCGCCTTCTGGTTATGGTGCAGCTCGATAATCTCCGCCGAGTCCATGTACTTGGCGGCGATTTTTGCCAGATGTATCATCAAAATAGCGCCCAGCGCAAAGTTAGGCGCGACCACCACGCCCACCTTACTGGCTTTGGCCAGCCGCTCAATCTCTTTGATATCGTCAGTAGTCAGCCCGGTGGTGCCGATGACGAGATTAACGCCCCGCTTGACAGCGATGCGCGCCGCCGGCATACAGGCCTGGGCCACGGTGAAGTCCACCAGCACATCGGGGTGGGTAGCGGTGACAATACCGTCCAGGTCAGCAGAAAAGGGCACAGTCCCAGAGCCGTCCGGTAACGGTAAGGAGTTACCGGTAACCTTGGCCTCTACCGCGCCGACCAGCTTGAGGTCGGGGTCGCTGCAGACCGCCTTGACCACCTCCCGCCCCATTTTACCCAATGCGCCATTTACGACCACATTAATCGGGCTCATGTTCTCCTCACTTGTAAGAGGCTATCGCTTGGGGTACGGTGGCCGGCCTCTGGGGCCGAAAGGACGCTGTCCGGGCCCGCCCTCGCGCTCCTGCCTCGGGAACCTTGGTTCGTCTACCTTGGGAGCGCTTGTCCGGGAAACCGATTCGAATACCGCCCGGCGCGAAAGGTTAACCCGGCCCAGGTTGTCAATGCCGATTACCTTGACGGTGAGCTCGTCACCGATTTTAACTTCATCTTCCACCTTTTCCACCCGGTGTTCGGCCAGCTCACTGACATGAACCAGGCCTTCTTTGCCGGGCAGAATCTCTACCATAGCACCGAAGTTCAAAATGCGGGTCACTTTACCCGTGTATACGGTGCCAACTTCCACTTCCTTGGTCAGGCCCTCAATGATACCGATGGCCTTACGGGCGGCCGCCTCATCCGGCGAGCCGATGATGACCGTGCCATCGTCTTCAACATCAATAGTGGTCTTGGTCTCTTCAATGATTGAACGGATGGTCTTGCCGCCAGTGCCGATAACGGCGCCGATTTTGCTCGGGTCAATCATCATCTTGTACATCCGCGGGGCGTAGCGGCTGACCTCGGCGCGGCTGGAGCTGATGGTCTGCCCCATGATATTCAGGATATGCAGCCGAGCTGCCCTGGCATCCACCAGCGCCTTCCGCAGGATTTCCTGGCTCACGCCCTTCAGCTTGATATCCATCTGCAGCGCCGTGATGCCTTCCACGGTGCCAGCCACCTTGAAATCCATATCCCCGTAGGCATCTTCCACGCCTTCAATATCCGTTAAAGTCACCCACTCGCCCTTGTCGTTGGTGACCAGCCCCATGGCAATGCCGGCCACGGCTTTTTTCACCGGTACGCCCGCGTCCATCAGTGACAGGCTGGACGCACAGGCGCTGGCCATCGACGTGCTGCCGCTGGAACTGAGGACCTCGGAAACCAGGCGGATAGTATAAGGGAAGTCCTCCTCTTTAGGCAGTACCGGCAGAATGGCCCGCTCGGCCAGGGCGCCATGCCCTATTTCACGGCGGCCGGTGGTACCGATGCGTTTTACCTCACCGGTTGAGAACGGCGGGAAATTATAGTGATGAATAAAGCGCTTGGTCTCCTCAATACCCAGGCCGTCAAGCTTCTGCTCCTCGCGAATAGAACCCAGCGTGGTAATGGTCAATACCTGGGTCTGGCCGCGGGTAAACAGCCCGGAGCCGTGGGTGCGGGGTAAAAGCCCCACTTCACAGCTGATAGGCCGCACCTCGTCAAAGCGGCGGCCGTCAAGCCGTTTCCCGGCCAGGATGTTAGCCCTTATTTCTGCCTTCATTCGTTTGTCGAGGGCAGCTTCAAGCTCCGCTTCCGGGAATTTCTCTCCGAGTTTCTCCACCAGCTCTTTCTTTAGCTCATCCACGCCCTTCTGACGCTGCGGTTTATCCGGCAACGCACAGACCTGGGGCACTTTGGCTTCAACTATAGCCGAAATCGCCGATTCCAACTCCGCATTACCTTCGATGGACGGCACCTCGACCTTCGGCTGGCCGCAGGCCTCCCTGAGTTGGTCCTGCAGCTTGATAATGTCCTGGTTGGCCTCGTGGCCAAACCTAATGGCCCCGGTTACCATGTCTTCGGATACCTCCCGGGCGCCCGCCTCCACCATCACTATGGCTTCCCGGGTGCTGACCACAACCAGGTCAAGCTGGCTCTCTTCAAGCTGCGCCAGTGTGGGATTAAGCACCAGCTCATTATTGATATGGCCGACACGGATGGCGCTTACCGGGCCGTCAAAAGGCACTTCCGACATGGAAAGCGCCGCCGAGGCGCCAATTACCGCCAGGAGGTCCGGGTCATTTTCCTGGTCGGCGGAAAGCACGGTAATGATAACTTGAATCTCTCTGCGCCAGGTCTTGGGCAAAAGCGGACGTATAGGGCGGTCGGTAAGACGGCTGGCCAGGGTGGCCTGCTCGCTGGGGCGTCCTTCGCGGCGGATAAAGCCCCCCGGTATCTTGCCGGCGGCATACAGCCGCTCTTCGTAATCAATCGTTAGCGGAACGAAATCCGTCCCTTCTCGCGGCTCACGGGCCACACAGGCGGTAACCAGGACTACAGTCTCACCGTAGCGCACCGTCACGGCGCCATCGGCCTGTCCCGCCAGCTTCCCCGTATCTATGCTTAGTTTCCTACCCCCCACCACCACTTCAAAAGATTTAGGTATTGTTATCAATAAAATATCCTCACTTAGTCTGCTGAAAATCCGCAGACATTATTTACGTAGACCCAGCTTCTTAATCAAGCTCCGGTACCGGTCCACATCTTCCCGGCTCAGGTAGGTGAGCAGCCGCCGGCGGTGCCCTACCAGCTTGAGCAGACCACGCTGCGAATGGAAATCATGCCGGTGCGCTACCAAGTGCTGGGTCAGCTCGTTTATCCGGTTAGTCATTAAAGCTACCTGGATTTCCGTTGACCCGGTATCGCCTTCACGCTGTTGAAAGTCCTTGACGATGCTTGTTTTCTTTTCTTTGTCCAAACCCTGACTCCTTAGATATATTTAACTTCACTATTCTAAACAAGAAATTATAACACAAAAGGCCTGATAAACAAAACCACCCCC
>JAUYDJ010000019.1 GCA_030690025.1 Chloroflexota bacterium
GGTCATGGTGTAGACCAGCATTCCCACCACCAGTATTCCTACCAGGACGCCGATGGCGCTGATAACGAGAATGATGGGAAGAAAACCCCCAACGGTCTCCTCTGTAGACTGGGCTGCGTTCTCCTGGCTGGTGCTTACGGAAACCGCTGGCAGTGTGCTCTCGATAGCTGCTTTGACTCTGACGATGTCATCGGATGAGTCTGCTTTAACCAGGAAGAAGTTAGTCAGGTCAGTCGGCATGAAAGAGCGAGCGTCTTCTAGTGTAACAAAAACCATGTACGAAATCAGAGTGAATGTCTCATCGGAGATTCCGACAATCCTGAACTGCTTGCCTTCAAGGTCGATGGCCCCGCCAATATCCAGCCCCTTCTTCTTGGCCAGCACCCCGTCCACGATTGCTTCACCATTGCCGGGCGTTGCCGCCCCCCTGACAACCTTCCAGGGCCCCCCGAGCCCACTGGCGGTGTCGAAACCGTTGATGCTGATGAGCAGTTTCTCTCCGTTTATATTGGTAGCAATGGGTCTTCTTATCAGGGGCGCAACTTTCTTGACGCCGTCTACTCCTTTCAGCTCTTCACCTATCCGGCTGTTCAGCAACGATGGGCTGTGCAGGGACCCCGAGGCGCCCTGGGAAGTAACCCAGAGGTCAGCCCCAGCCTTTAACACCATATTTTCGACTACGGTGACAATGCCATAATACAGCCCTGTGGTGGCAAAGATGAGGAAAACAGCCAGAATTACCCCGGCCACGCTCAGGACGATTTTCGATTTCTCATGGAGCAGATTTTCTTTGGCAAGTGAAACCACTTTGAGCCTCTCTCTAATCTATCGAGCCACACGGACCAATTGAAAGCCCTGTCTCTCCCACTCTATCATTCCACCATCAAGGTTCCAGATATTTGTGTAGCCCGTCCTTACTAGCGTCTTGGCAGCTATCGCACTCATTGAACCAGACCGACAATATACTACTATCTTCGCCCCTTTGTCTCCGGGGAACCGGGAAAGGTTTGGCTCTATTTCATTGTATGGAACGAAGTCATCTGTGCCCGAAATCTCTCCCTCGTAAGGAACGTGAACGTTGACAAAGAGAAAATCTTTGTTTTCCAACATCGATTTGAGTTGCGCCGGCGTAATGTTCTGGTAAGATCCCCCATCTAATTTGACCTGCTGGCCTTCTCTCGTGGTTGTGCCTTTCTGTCCACAAGCGGAAAATACAACTGCTGCTAGTGCTAATATGCCAATAACAAGTATTGCGCGCTTCATTTCCCCCCCAACCTCCTGGCGCTTTCTGTCGCTTAGTCTTTCATTATCCCTGCCCTGTTTCCCCTAAGCTAAACCGACTTTGGGAACTGCTCTTTCTTCGGCTAATTTAACTTCAAAGAACTCTTCAGTCCGATAACCGAAAATACGGGCAACTATATTGGACGGAAACATTTGGTACAGGTTATTGCACATCAGGACCATATCATTGTAGCTCTGCCGCACAGAACTTATATTATTTTCAGTTGTAGTTAGTTCTTGCTGTAGCCTCAAAAAGTTCTGATTAGCTTTCAAATCAGGGTAGTTCTCCACCACTACCAGCAGGCGAGCTAGAGCACCACTGAGTTCGCCTTCAGCCTTAGCCCTGTCCCCAACACTGGCACCAGAGGCAGCTTGTGCCAGATTGCGGGCATTGGTTACTGATTCCAGCGTTTGCCGTTCGTGCTGCATATAACCCTTAACCGTCTCGACCAGGTTGGGAATCAAGTCGTGTCGCCGTTTGAGCTGGACATCAACCTGCGCCCAGGTATTCTTCATCTGGTTGTGCACATTGACGAGACGGTTATATATGACAATGAAGGCAATTAGCAGGATAACTATAATGCCGATAATGACGTAGATTGCAATCATATTATCTCCTTATCTGCGAGGGTCTAATCATGCCGTGCCGGGCCTTTAACGATAAGTAGATGAACATTGCCGCGGAGACCACTATTATGCCTACCGCCACCACCTGGGCTTCCTGCAAGCCCCAGAACCAAATCTTTTCTTGACGCACGAAGGTAAATACAAATCGACCTACGGCATAGATTGATAAATAGCTGAGGAACAGGAGACCGTCGGTCTTCAAGTGGTGGCGCAGCTTCAGTGCTATGGCTAAACCCACCAGATTCCATAGCTGGTCGTATACCGGGTAAGGATGGACAGGTACGCCTAATAAACCGGCGGGGACCATTGCGCCGGGATTAATATAAGTGAAGCCCCAGGGTAAAGTAGTAGCACCACCAACAGCATCCCCATCTATGATGCAGGCAAAGCGCCCAATTATCTGGGCGACCAGTAATCCTGGAACCAGGGTATCGGCAAGATGGCCCAGCCCGATGTGCTTTGTCCTGGCATAAACCAGGACGGCAATACCTCCTCCTACCAGCGCACCCCAGATAGCCAGGCCACCCTGCCAAAGCGCAAATATTTGAAGCGGGTTACCCACGTAATAGTCCCATTTATCTACCACATGGAACAGCCTGGCTCCTATGATTCCACCAATCAGAACCCACGGGACCAGGGAATAGATTTCCTCGGTTGAGATACCTTTCCTCTTGCCCTCTCTTATCGATATCACAACCGCGGCAATGATTGCCAGTATCACAATAATGCCATACCAGTTCAGCATAAAGTGGCCGATTCGCAATAAGGTTGGGTCTATGTTAATGACAATCCCGTTCATTCGTTTTCACTCCTGTTTCTGCTCTTTTTACGACCAGCTTTATTCCGTCCAGAGCTGTCACCTTTACCTTTTCACCGGGACGCAATGTTTCAGTGCTGCTAGCCGTCCACAACTCGTGTTCGGCTTTAACCAGGTACTGACTATAGCTATGGCTCTCCGCAGAAACCACTATCGCTTCGGTGCCAACCAAGCTCTTGAAGCCATCCTTTGGTGGCCTCATCATTGCCTTAATCACCTTATAGCCTAGCAGACCGCAGACAATCCACAGCAAGACGTTGATGGGCAGGGCATATCCCAGCGGGAGTACCCAGAATAACGGTATCCCCGCCAGAGGGAGCAGGAAAATCAGATGACACATATTCTTTTCACTCCTCCCCTTAAGCTTAGATAGTCACGAAGAAGGCAATCAGCGTGACGAGACCGGCTGAAATCATGGTTACTTTCTTCACCCAGCCCATATTGACCTGCAATCGTGCCAGCACCGGGCACAGGCCGTGGCGCTGGATAGTCTCCAGCATTATGGTTATGCCCACGACGTTTGCCATCACACCTACAATGATGAAGAACAGCTGGTAGTTCACCAGGAAAGCGGCCAAGCCGGAAAGCCCTAATAATGGCAAAACATCACTGAGGTGGTGGGCACAGCAGGCCGCCATTGAGCCGGCGGATACCCCGCCCGACGTGGCAACGCTGGCGGTAGCCGCACGTCGTTTACTCAGGCTTCTCCTTACGAAGTCGAATAAGCCAGCCTGAACACCAAAACCGGCAGCCAGAGCGAGTAACCAGTACCATAGCTTCGCCGATTGCTCGACTGCATGCGCTATCCCCTGTGACAGGGTAAGAATGCCAAAATAGAAGGCGAGCAGTAGTAATCCGGCCGCAAGCCCAACCAGTATAATTCGCTTCATTCAGTTATACCTGCCACCTGAGGACCCTTTCATTAACTCCGGCCACGTTCCGTATTACAAGCTCAAAGGTTTTGGTTGATTTGTCGGGATGAGCGAAGACCAGCTTACCACTCCGGTGATGACTGCCCGCAGCCGAATCCCATTCTATCGGACTGTACTCGCCGCTCTTGTCATCACGTAACAAAGCTAACTGTTTAAAGTCGTACGTATCCAGGTTCACCGAATGGGTGTCCATGGAAATCTCAAAAACCAGAGAGCCATTCTGGTGACCGAGCAGTTTCGCTTCAATGGTCACCGACCCGCCGGAACTGGACTGAACCGGTGCACTTGAAGGTTCGCTGGGTTGGGAGGAAACAGGTGGTGGAGCACTCTGTGGTTTTGAAGCTGTCGCCGCCGATGAGCACCCGGCAAGTATGAGCACCGCCAGCAGACCAGCCAACATGGACATAATAACTAGCAATCGCATCTTCCTTTTAGACATCATTTTTCTCCTTATGAACCTTAGCAGGCGATTAGTATCATAGTTTGACGGTCACTGGCGGTGCTGTGGCCAGCCGCGGTATGAACATGGGCACATTCCGCCGGTAGTCCACATACTTGTCGCCGAAGTGGTCTTCCATTTCCTTTTCTTCCCGGCGAGCTAACCGATAGTACATGAACATTAAGATGGGCCACATGACGGCGGTGATAATGGTTGGCCATTGAATTAGCATACCAACCGTTATCAAGAGTAGGCCAAAGTACTGGGGGTGTCTCACCCGGTCATAAATCCCTGAAGTCACCAGTTCTCCGTGGGCTTTGTGTACCTGTTTCCAGGCTTTACCCATGATTACCAGACCGACGAACATGACTGCTCCACCAAGAAACATAAACAACCCTGAAACGAATTCGGAACCGCCGAAGAAAACCGCGAGCAGATTGCCACTAACATGACTAAAGGGATTTGTGGCAGGATAACGACTCCCCAGTATTGAGGTGAGCATGTAAACGGTCAGTGGAAACCCGTACATCTCGGTGAACAGGGCGACCACAAAGGCGGTAAACGCACCCATCGAGCGCCACTCCCACCGTTTCTTTGGCTTTAGAAAACTGAAAACAAAAAAGATAAATATACCGGCGTTAATCATTACCAAAGGCCACATTCCGTAGGCGTACGATTCTGTCATTGACTCCTCCCTACCCTCATACCTATTGTGTGCTGCTCCCCTTGTGTTGACTCCAGAATCAGGGGAGAGCGCTGATTTTCCATATTTACAATAGTTTGCTGTTCACATCTGATGATGGCCGCTATGGCCGGCCATCTCGTGCCCTCCACCTCCGGTATATTTGGCCGGGTTGGCATCAAACGTTCTTTTGCATGCCGGAGAGCAGAAGTAGTAGGTCTTGCCCATGTACTCGGACTTAGCTGGTGCCGTTTTCGGGTCTACGTCCATGCCACACACTGGGTCTTTTACCTTTGACGCACTGGCCATCGGGCTGTGCTCCTTCATCCCGGAAGGCTCCATCTTCATACTTTCCCCCTTTTCAGTTTTCTTGCCAAAAAGTTTGCCAAACAGTCCCATATTATCCTCCTTTATTTTTAGGTCAAACGGTCAGTGTGGACAGGTGCTTTATTCTCTTAAGCATGTTCGGGTGCGTGGTGAAGAGCTCCATTAGTTTGTCAGCCGTGCCCAGCCGAACATTCTTCTGGCGCAATGCCATCAGGTCGTCGTAATCAATTGCGCCATCCCGGTTACGGTCAATCTGGGATAGCTCCTTAACCTCATACCACGCCCGGGCGGGGTCATTAAGAAAAAATGCTCTAACCGCGCTGACTCTCTTGAGTTCCTCCCTGTTGGTGAGGTGAGCATTCCCATTGACCAGCTTATAAAGCGCCGAAGCCAGGTGTTGGGGCATACTTCCCAGACGGACACTGCCCAGGTCAGCATAGTACTCGCGTATCCTCGAGCCGTAGAGCACCAGTAGATTGCTGAGGAAGTAGAGAATGAAGGCGCCAACTCCAATGAGCGCTGCGTAACTGCCACCTTGTCGGCGAGCACCACCTCCCCACATCACGCTCCAGGCGACCCAGTACAGTACCATCGGGATACCTGAAAGCAAGGTAATGATGACCATGTCGCGATGTTTTATGTGTGACAGCTCGTGCCCGAGAACGGCTTTAAGCTCATCTTCGTTTAGTAGCTTTATTATGCCCCGGGTAACACAGACCCGGCCGTCTCGCTGTGTTCTACCAAAAGCGAAGGCATTGGGAATATTTAACTCGGAAATGCCAACCTTCGGCTTGGGGAGATGTGCCTTTTCCGCCAGGTCAGCAACCATCCGATGTAGTTCTGGAGACTCCTTTTCCGAAACCCATTTTACCTTCATCAGCCACGCCACCATAGACGGTCCAATAAGGTACTGGATACCCAGAAAGACAAAAGCCAGGATAATGTATGTTACTGCGCTTCCGGCACCCATCCAGGTGCCTATGCCGGTAATCACACCGTATAGAATCCCAAACAGGACTGCGACCAGCAGGAACATCCTCATTCTTAGCCACATACTTTTTCCCTCCTTTATAATGACTTAGGGCATGACCTATCTCTTGGTATACCTCTCCACTACCTCTACCAGCTCGTTCACGTAATCATCGCTATGGTCGTTTCGAGCGAGGGCATCCTTGACACAACCCTGGATGTGGTCCTTCATGATAATGGCAGCTACTTTTTGTGTCCCGGCAATTATTGAGTAGAGCTGATTAAGCACATCAACACAGTATTTGTCTTGCTCTACCATCTTCCGGATGCCCTTGAGTTGTCCCTCCATTTTTCGCAGGCGAATTAAGATTTTGTCTTTATCGCTCACATACGAAGGCATTGTTACCTCCAACATAAATTATTGGTATGCCCTATGGGGGCATTACTCTCATTATAAGAGACTCTTATGACTGTGTCAAGACCTGCACCAATCAATACAGTCTGAATAGGGGGCATCTACAACATTATAATCAAAATCTTACCTTCTTCTAATTAAAGTCTAATCTTCCCCTCCAGTCTTGCCTATGCCGCAGGACTTGACATTGCCAGTAATAGAGAATATAGTTATAGTTGTGTTATGCCATATAGGGGCATAGGGCATACTCTCAATCAGGTATTCATTGATTGAGGTCTGACCTGTCTAAACCGAAATGCACATGAATGGAGGATACACATGGCAGAGTTCTTGCAGAGCTACGGAATCTGGATAGTCCTGGGGCTTCTCTTCTTATTTATGCTCCGGAGTCATGCTCATGGAGGTGGTGGATGCTGTGGTGGTGGCCACCAGCACGACCAGGAGTCAAACCAAGTACTAGGAAAGGAAAAGGTAGAGCAAGGCCAATCCGAGAAGCACGGTTCAGGTTGCCACTAACAGGAGGAAACAATGTGGCGAAGGTATTTGAAGCCGCGCACTGCGCTTGAACAGGCAGTGACTCCCAATTTTCGTGGAACGCCACTGTGTCTCGCTCTGATGCTCTGGCTGTGCACTCTACCTTTGCTAGCTTTCCTGGCGCCCCTTTTCTGGGATGGAAGGTAACCGCCTACTTGGCAGGATTCTTGCTGGTGGCTGACCTGGTTGCCTGCTGGTTCTTGTGCCGTTTTCGCGTTCAGAGACAGGATACGACAAGTTCTGAAGGGAGGTTCAGAAATGACAGATAACAAAGGCTTGAAAAAAGCTACTCTATCCATCGGTGGCATGACCTGCGCTTCCTGCGTCGCCCACGTTGAGGAAGCTCTCAAGGGAGTGCGCGGTGTAAAGGGAGTGGTGGTCAACCTGGCCACGAGCAAAGCATCCGTTGATTATGAACCGTCGCAGGCATCGCTTTCAGTTATGAAGAAGGCAGTAGATGAAATAGGATATGAAGTCGTCCTGAGCACCGCATCACTACGGGTGACCGGCATGACCTGCGCCTCGTGCGTTGAGAACATCCAGAAAGCGGTGAGTGCTCTTCCCGGCGTGGCTAAGGTGGTGGTCAACCTGGCCGCCGGTACTGCTCGCGTCGAATACGAGCCGGCGATAACGCCGCTTTCCGAGATAAAAAAGGCAATACAGGCACTCGGCTACGGGGCTGAGGAACGGGCTGAGGGACAGGAAGCCCTGGACCGGGAGAAAGAGGCGCGACAGCGGGAGATAAAGCGCCAGCGTACCAATCTGATTATCTCCTGGTCCATCGGCCTGCTAGTTATGATAGGTACCTTCCAGCCCTACTGGTTCCTGCCCAGTATTGTCCCGGCCTGGATGAATAACAAGGTCTTCCTGTTCTTCCTGACCACGCCTATCGTTTTCGGACCGGGCAGGCAGTTCTTTGTCAATAGCTGGAATGGGTTGAAACGCGGCCTGACCGATATGAACCTGCTCTACGCCACTGGTATCGGCGCCGCCTATTTCATCGCCGTCATCAACACCTTCTGGCCCGACGCCGGCTTTGGTGGCAGGGAAGCCACCTTCTACGAGGCAGCGGCGCTGCTCACCGCCTTCATCATCCTGGGCAGGTACCTGGAAGCGATTACCAGGGGACGCACTTCGGAGGCCATCCGGCGACTGATGAAGCTCCAGCCAAAGAGAGCCAGGGTGCTGAGAGATGACCAGGAGATGGAGATTCCCGCTGAAGAGGTGCAGATAGACGACCTGCTGCTGGTCCGTCCCGGGGAAGCTATCCCCGTAGACGGAATGGTACTTGAGGGATACTCATCAGTTGACCAGTCCATGATTACCGGTGAAAGCATGCCGGTAGAGAAAAAGGCTGGTGATGAGGTAATCGGCGGCACCATCAATAAGACCGGCGCCTTCCGGTTCAAAGCTACCCGCGTGGGCAAAGATACGGCGCTGGCCCAGATTATCAAGCTGGTGGAGGACGCACAAACGACTAAAGCCCCGATTCAAAAGCTCGCGGACAAGGTCGCCGGGCATTTCATCCTGGGCGTGCATGCCCTGGCACTTATCGTATTCCTGTTCTGGTTCTTCGTCGGCTATGGACTGTGGTTTGTCCCCGAGAGCCGCCTTATCCTGACCCCGTATTTGCTTGGAGGAATGGGTGTATTCGGCTTCGCTTTGCTCACGTCAGTTACTGTGCTTATCATTTCCTGCCCATGCGCCGTAGGGCTGGCTACCCCGAGCGCTATCATGGCCGGGAGCGGCAAGGGAGCAGAGTACGGCATACTGTTCAAAAGCGCTGAAGCCATCGAGAACACTGCCAAGCTCAAGGTGGTTATCTTCGATAAAACAGGCACACTCACCAAGGGTGAACCCTCAGTAACCGATGTCATAGCGTTGGGTGGCTTTTCGCAGAATGAGGTAGTGCACATGGCGGCGGTGGCCGAGAAGAACTCGGAGCATCCGCTCGGCGAGGCCATTGTCCGCGGTGCCAGAGAAAGAGGGCTGGAACCGGAAGACGCGGAAAGCTTTAACGCTATCCCCGGTCACGGTGTCGAAGCCAGGTCATCAAACGGTCATAGTATCCTGCTGGGTAACCGGAAGCTGATGGCAGAGCGGAACATTGCCCTAGACGAACAGATGCCCGAGGCGGAGCGTCTCGAGAGCGAAGGCAAGACAGCCATGTTTGTTGCCGTGAACGGCAAGCTAACGGGCATTGTTGCTGTGGCGGACACTCTGAAAGAGACCTCGGCCATGGCGGTGAAGGCACTGCATCGTATGGGTACCCAGGTGGCTATGATAACCGGAGACAACCGCCGCACTGCCGAAGCTATCGCCCGGCAGGTGGGTATTGACCGCGTGCTGGCAGAGGTGCTTCCTGAAGATAAAGCCAATGAGGTAAAGAAGCTCCAAGCGAAGGGTCTCAAGGTGGCCATGGTCGGCGATGGCATTAACGATGCCCCAGCCCTCGCTCAGGCTGACGTAGGCATCGCCATAGGCTCAGGTACAGACGTAGCCAAGGAGACGGGACATGTCATCCTGGTCAAAGACGACCTGATGGACGTGGTAGCCGCCCTGCAGATAGGCCGCCAGACGCTGCGCCTGATAAAGCAGAACCTGTTCTGGGCTTTTAGCTATAACACTGTATCCATTCCCATCGGGGCTGGCTTGCTCTATCCCTTCTTTGCCCAAATGGTCAGCCCTGAACTGGCGGCTCTACTGATGGCTACCAGCTCAATATCGGTAACCCTGAATACCTTGCGGATGCGAGGCTACATCCCACCGATAAGGCGTCAC
>JAUYDJ010000122.1 GCA_030690025.1 Chloroflexota bacterium
CCGGAAAGGAGCCTGATTAATGGTAAAAGATGTTACCGACCAGAGTTTTGAACAGGAAGTATTGAAATCCACCCTGCCCGTCATGGTGGACCTGTGGGCACCGTGGTGTGCTCCCTGCCGGATGATAGCCCCCACCGTGGAGAAGCTCGCCGAAAAGTACGACCAGAAGGTCAAGTTTTGCCGGCTCAATATTGACGATAATCCCAAGACCCCCGCCCAATACCGGGTCATGTCAATACCCACGCTGATGTTCTTCAAGGATGGCAAGGTGCTGGACACGGTTGTCGGCGCGGTACCGGAGGCGGCGCTGAAGCCAAAAATCGACGCCCTGCTCTAGTCGCCCGCCAGGTGGCAGACATCATTAAACAGCATCAGTATGGCCCCCTGCGGGTAGGTTTCCACAATGCTCAGGGAGGCGAGGCTGAGGCGAAACTGCCGCCAGTGCCGCAGCTCCAGGCCTAGCAAAAGGGTGAGCAGCAGCCGCAGCACCCCGGAGTGGGCTACCACCAGGACGGTGTCGCTTGGTGCGTGTTTCTCCAGCCTTTCCAGGAACTTACACACCCGGCCGTTAAGCTCATCGACGCTCTCGCCGCCGGGGAAACGCATCTTTAAGCTCCAGTTCAACCACTGCTGAGTCAGTTGGGGGTAACGGGCGCTGACCTCGTCAAAGGTCAGCCCCTCAATCTCACCGAAGTTAGTCTCGCGCAACTCCGGGCAGGTAACCACGTCTAACCCGTGTTTGGCGGCAATAATATTGGCCGTAACCGAAGCCCGCTGCAGGTCGCTGGCATAGGCGGTGTTAATCTTCTCCGCCGCTAACCGTTCGGCCAGTTTCTCGGCTTGTTCCATGCCCGCCTGGCTGAGCGCGACGTCGGTCTGGCCCCAGTAGCGTTCCCGGCTGTTTAACGCGGTATCACCATGCCTGACTAAAAGTAACCTGGCCAATTACTTCCTCCCAGTCAATTGAGTCATCTGCAAATCAAAATCGTCATTGCGAGTCCCGACAGGTCGGGACGATGAAGTCGGGATGACGAAGCAATCTCAGGTTACTGTCTTTTAATTAGCGATGAGATTGCTTCGCTCCGATTCCATCGGGCTCGCAATGACAGTTACCCGGATCGATATCAACTATGCTTGCATAGGACCCAATTACGATTGATTTCACTTTCTGCTATGCTACCCTAAGCTGCCTATACATGTACCTGGACAATGCACGACCGCTTGACCGCTGACACCGTGGGACAACCGGCGGCGGCCATGGTCCGGTGTAGCTCGGCGGTAAGCTGATTAACGAGCGACTCGACGCCTGCCGCCCCATCAGCGCCCCAGGCGAGCAGCAGGGAACCGCCGAAGCCCACTCCCCTAGCGCCAAAGGCTAACCCCTTAAAAACGTCATTGCCCGTCTTAAAACCGGTATCCACCAGCACGGTGACTTTACCGCCCACGCTGTCCACAATCCCGGGCAGGGCAATCATGGAAGGCACGGTGAAGTCAAAAGCATTCCGCCCGTGATTGCTGACTAAAACCGCCGCAGCGCCCAGCTCAACCGCCTTAGCGGCGTCAGTCAGGCTGAGCACACCCTTGATAATAAAGGGCAGCTTAGTCCCGGATATCACCTGTTTCAGCTCCGCGCTGGACTGTGGAGCGAATGTATCCGTCCTCTCCACCTTATCGCCGCCCAACCGCCCGTAAAAGTGGTCGATGTCCATGCCCACCGCCACACAGCCCCGCTGCTCGGCGTCACGGACCTTCTCATAGATTAGCTCGGTGGTACGGTAGGGCTTCACTATCTTGACCACGGGCACACCGGTATCGATGGCGCTCTGCAGGTCAGGCGAGCCGCCCATGCCCAGCATCATCAGCGACCCGGCATTCTTCAGGCCGCGCGCGATTTCGGCGAGAGAGTTCTCAGGCATACCTTTGGTTCGTGATATAGGCGAGCCGTAGATGGGCGTCTTGAGCCGGGCGCCGAAAAGGGTGCAGCCCGTATCCACCTCCACCGGGTCGAGGAACTTCGGCTCGAAAAAGAGTGAATCGAGGTATCTGCGGTTCGCCTGGACAGCGGCACCCATTATGCCATCCGGAGCAAACGCCCAGTCGACCCCCATTTTTTGCAGGTTCTCTTTACCTCTGGCATAAAGCTGGGAAACCGTCAGTTTCACGTCCATTTTCTGTCTCCTCCGTCTATGGCAGCTTCAATTTAGCCGTCCTCCGTGTAATCAGCTTGACCTTCCGGGCCGCCGCCTCAAGCTCATCCCGGAAATCAGGGTGGGCTATGGAGATTAGCAAACGGGCACGCTGCCAGGTGCTCATGCCTTTAAGATTCACCACGCCAAACTCGGTGACCACGTAGCTGACCTCGGTGGCGGGCACGGTAACCGTGTCACCGGGTTCAAGACCGGCGACGATATTCGATGCGAGTTTGCCCACTTTATCCTGGTGAGTAGCGGCGAGGCAGATAATGGCCTTGCCTCCCGGCGATAAATCAGCGCCGCGGTTGTATTCGAGCTGGCCGCCGGTGCCACTGATTTGCCGGTAGCCCACCGCGTCCGAGCATACCTGCCCGGTCAGGTCGAGCTTGAGCGCGCTGTTAATTGCAATTTGCTTATTATTCTGGGCGATAATCTGCACACTGTGGGTGTAATCGCACGGGAACCCGGCCAGG
>JAUYDJ010000157.1 GCA_030690025.1 Chloroflexota bacterium
ACCACCTTTACGTGCAGTGGCTGGCCCACCAGCAGGTCGGAGAGGTCGCACAAAAAGCCGGCGAGCTGGGTGTCGGCCTACAGCTCGACCTTCCCCTGGGCGCGCACCCCGAAGGCTATGATACCTGGCGCAATCAGGACATATTCATACACGATGTTGACATGGGCGCCCCGCCAGACACCTTTTTCACCCGCGGCCAGGACTGGGCCTGCCCGCCGCTCCACCCGGAGAAACTCCGCCAGCAGGGCTACCGCTACTACATCGACTGCCTGCGCCATCACCTGCGGCAGGCGGCCATACTCCGCATCGACCACGTGATGGGGTTCCACCGCCTGTTCTGGATTCCGAAAGGCATGGACGCGAAGCAGGGGCTTTACGTGCGCTACCCGGCCGAGGAGTTCTATGCCATCCTGACGCTGGAATCACATCGGCACAAAGCCATTATTGTCGGCGAGGACCTGGGCACGGTGCCCCCCGAGGTCAGGCCGGCCATGTCCCGCCATAATCTCCAGCGTTCCTACGTAGCACAATACGAGCTTACCGCCGACGCCCAAGAGGCCCTGCAGCCGGTGCCGGCTAATTCCGTGGCCAGTCTCAATACCCATGACATGCTGCCTTTCGCCGCATTCTGGCAAGGACAGGACATTAAGGCCCGGCGGGAGATGGGGCTGCTGGATGATACCGGCGTCCATCAGGAGACGGAGCGGCGCCAAGCGCTCCGGCAGGCCCTGGCCAGTTTTTTGCAGCAGCAGGGCCGGCTGGCGGGTACTGCTGACGATTCATCCGCCGTCCTCCGCGCCACACTGGCCTTTCTGGGCAACAGTCCGGCCCGCGCCGTGCTGGTAAACCTGGAAGACCTGTGGCAAGAGACGCAGCCGCAAAACGTGCCGGGAACTCCGGCGGAGTCCAACTGGCGGCACAAGGCGCAGTATGCCCTCGATGAATTCCGCGGCCTGCCGGCGGTCGCCGATACGCTGTATGAGCTAAGCCGCACCCGTAAAGGAGGAGACTTCATGACTCAAGAGAAGCAAGAAGATACCGCTCCACCGGTTGAAACCAAAACGCCGGCGCAACCGGTGCGCTACGATATTACTTTGCTCACCGACGATGACATATATCTCTTCAACGAGGGCAGCCACTTCCGGCTTTATGAGAAGATGGGCGCTCACCCGCTAACCGTAGACGGCACGGAAGGGGTTTATTTCGCGGTGTGGGCGCCTAACGCGCAGCAGGTCTTTGCCACCGGCAGCTTCAATGGTTGGAGCCAGACCGCCAGCCCGCTGGGCCAGCGCGGGCAGTCAGGGATATGGGAAGGCTATATCCCCGGTATCGGCCCCGGAGCAATCTACAAGTACCATATTATCTCCCGCTACAACAGCTACCGCGTGGACAAGGCTGACCCTTTTGGTTTCTACTGCGAGGTGTCGCCGCGCACCGCCTCGGTTGTCCGGGCTCTCGACTACGACTGGGGCGACCAGGACTGGATGAAAGAGCGCCGGCAGCACAATACACTGACCGCGCCAATGGCTATCTACGAGGTACACCCCGGCTCCTGGCGGCGGCTCGTGGAAGACGGGCGCCGCCCGCTTACCTACCGAGAGATGGCGCCGCTGCTCGCCGAATATGTTAAACGCCTGGGCTATACCCATGTCGAGTTCATGCCGGTGATGGAGCATCCCCTTTACGCCTCCTGGGGCTACCAGGTCACCGGCTACTTTGCCCCAACCAGCCGCTACGGCACACCGCAGGACTTAATGTACCTGGTTGACCACCTGCACCGGCAGGGCATCGGCGTTATCCTGGACTGGGTGCCGTCGCACTTCCCCAATGACGAGCACGGGCTGGGCTACTTTGACGGCACCCACCTCTATGAGCACGCCGATACCCGCAAGGGCTTCCATCCCGACTGGAGCAGCCTTATCTTCAACTACGGGCGGAATGAGGTACGGAGCTTCCTGCTCAGCAGCGCCCTTTTCTGGCTGGACAGGTATCACGCCGACGGGCTGCGCGTGGATGCGGTAGCCTCCATGCTCTACCTGGACTACTCGCGGAAGAAGGGTGAGTGGCTCCCCAATAAATACGGCGGCAAAGAGAACCTGGAGGCGATTGACTTCCTGCGGCGCTTCAACGAGGAGGTCTACAAGAGCTACCCGGATGTGCAGACTATCGCCGAGGAGTCTACCGCCTGGCCCATGGTCTCCCGCCCCACCTATGTGGGCGGACTGGGCTTCGGCATCAAGTTTGATATGGGCTGGATGCACGACACCCTGCAGTACATGGCCCTCGACCCCATCTACCGGAAGTACCACCAGAACGACCTGACCTTCCGCATGCTCTATGCCTTTGCCGAAAACTTCATCCTGCCCTTGTCCCATGACGAAGTCGTGCACGGCAAGGGCTCGCTGCTGGGCAAGATGCCCGGCGACGACTGGCAAAAGTTCGCCAACCTGCGGCTCCTCTTCGGCTACATGTATGCCCAACCGGGCAAAAAGCTTCTGTTCATGGGCGGCGAGTTCGGCCAGCGGCGTGAGTGGTATCATGAAGAAAGTCTGGAGTGGCACCTGCTGCAGTACCCGCCCCATGCTTCGCTGCAGAAGTGGGTAGCCGACCTGAACCACGCCTACCGCCGCGAACCGGCCCTCCATGAGCTGGACTGCTCGCCGGGCGGTTTTGAATGGATTGATGGCACTGATGCCGAGCAGAGCGTCCTGAGCTTCATCCGTAAGGGCCAGTCCAACGGCGATATTATCATGGTAGTCGGCAACTTTACGCCGGTGCCCCGTTTCAACTACCGGGTGGGCGCGCCGCGGGGCGGGTTCTGGAAAGAAATTCTCAACGGCGACGCTAAAGAATACGGCGGCAGCGGGCTGGGTAACATGGGCGGCGTGGAGGCCATCTACAGTCCCCAGCATCACCGTCCCTACTACCTCAACCTGACCCTACCGCCGCTGACCACCATCTTTCTAAAGAGTGAGGGGTAAAGATGGAGCGATACGTCTGTATTCACGGTCATTTTTACCAGCCGCCGCGGGAAAACCCGTGGCTGGAAGCCATTGAGCTGCAGGATGGGGCTTATCCCTACCACGACTGGAACCAGCGCATCACCGCCGAATGCTACGCGCCTAACTCGGCGGCGCGCATCCTGGGTAAAAAGGGACAAATCACTCAAATCGTCAACAACTACGCTAAAATCAGCTTCAACTTCGGGCCAACCCTGCTCTCCTGGATGGAAATCAATGCCCCCGAAGTCTACCGGGCCATCCTGGAGTCCGACCGCCAGAGCCAGCAGAACTTCTCCGGCCACGGCTCAGCAATGGCCCAGTGCTATAACCACCTCATCATGCCCCTGGCCAACCACCGCGACAAGTACACCCAGGTGCTCTGGGGCATCCGCGACTTCAAGAAGCGCTTTGGCCGCAAGCCGCGGGGTATGTGGCTGCCGGAGACCGCCGTCGACCTGGAGACCCTGGATATCATGGCCGAGTTGGGGCTCGCCTTCACCATTCTAGCTCCGCACCAGGCCCGGCGGGTCCGCACCATCGGCACTGAGGAATGGGAGACCATCAACAACGGGGAAATTGATACCACCATGCCCTACCGGCTGCCCTTACCATCGGGAAGGTCAATCATCATCTTTTTTTACAGTGACCCGCTTGCTCGCGGGGTAGCCTTTGAGGGACTGCTCACTGACGGACAGCGGTTTGCCCAGCGGCTCCTGGCCGGTCCCGAACCCACGCAGCCGACCCTGGTGCACATTGCCACCGACGGGGAGACCTACGGCCACCATCACCGCTACGGCGAGATGGCGCTGGCCTACGCCCTGCATTACATCGAGTCGAATGACTTGGCCCGCATCACCAACTACTCGCAATACCTGGAGCAGCACCCGCCCACCCG
>JAUYDJ010000215.1 GCA_030690025.1 Chloroflexota bacterium
ACAGTGCGAAGCATAGTCCCAGCGCAATGAGTATCAGGACCTCGTTTTGCCCTAACCGGGCAGTGCCATCGATGATTCTGGGAACGACCAGAATACCAGCGACCAGGGTGCCAACTATGAAAAGTAAGATTTTGCCTGCAGTCCACACCAGGCCGGGAAAGACTGAGGGACCTGCCATTGATGTGATTAGTGCCAGTATAAGAACAACGAAGAGGTCCTCGGTGATGAGTACGCCCATCATTACCAGGGCTGATGTATCTTTTAGCTTTCCGAAATCACTTAGGACCTTGGCGATGATGACTGTGCTACTACTGGCCAAAGCCGCGCCGAGGAAAAGTGAATCTATGAAAGACCAGCCCAACATCCGGCCAATCCCGAAACTGACAAGAAACATAAGTGCAATCTCGATAGCTGAGATACCGACATAGGCTTTGAATCCAACCGTTCTAAGCTTGGCCAATGGAAACTCCAATCCAATGCCGAAGAGCAGTAGAATAACACCCAGGTCAGCGGCGGCTCCAATGACATCAAGTCTGGTGATAAGGCTGAAAGGAGGCGTGTAGGGACCGATTATTATTCCCGCTATCAAATATCCAAGAATCAAGGGTTGCTTTATCTTATAGAACAAGAAAACGACTATAGCCGCGATAGTCATGATTACGGCTAAGTCAGTAACGATTTGAGAAGAAAATGTCACGTGTCGCTCCTCTTGCCACTCATATTTTGTGATATCTTGAATGAAGCCGGGGATAACAGGTCAATAGTGGTACTGCTGACCTTCTTCCCCACAGTGACCACTTCATTCTAGCACATTAAGTCGCAGAGAATCTCGTAGATTACATGAGAGCTGCTGCAACGCTGGAATAAATTGCTTCTTCGCAAATATGAGTTCGGGAAATGTTCCGTCAAAAAGAGATTCGAAGCTGATGACGGATAAAAGAAGCCCCACCTTGCATCTAATGCGGCTTCTCTCGCTCAATTGACACTAGCCTGGCATAAAAGTAAACTGAATCTGTTAGTTCACTTCACCTGTTGTCTGCGTAGGGGAGCTTATGACGCGTATTGAGTCGGTTGCTCACCAGTTGGCGGAAGTCCTGAAGCGGTCTAAGGCCGACTATATCGAGGCGCGGCTGGAAGAGAGCCAGTCCAGCTACATCAGCTACCGCGGCCGCGAGCTGGAGTCGATTGGCCGGCAGACTGCCAGCGGCGGCAATGTGCGGGCGCTGGTCAAGGGTGGCTGGGGCTTTGTCAGCTTCAATAGCCTGGATGACCTGCCCGGGCGCGTGGAGTTGGCGGTGGCTCAGGCACACCTGGCCGGTAAGGAGGTCAGCCATCTGGCCCCGGTTGCGCCGGTCACCGACCGCGTGCTTACCGACCAGAACCCGGTGGCTATTCCCCTCGCTCAGAAGAAGCAGTTGCTGGATGAATATAACGACATCATCTGGCGCACCCCCAGGCTGCAGACTTCCATCATCGGCTACGGGGACGGGCGTAAAAAAGTCATCTTCTTAAACTCGGCGGGCAGTTTTATCGAGCAGGAGAGGGCGGATGTTACCCTGCGCCTTACCGCCGTGGCCACTGAAGGCAACCAGGTGCAGCAGGTTGGCCTGAGCCTGGGCAGCCGGGGCGATTTCAACGCCATTCAGGGCATTCACCGGCAGGTAGAGGAGATGGCGCGGAATGCCGTGGGTCTGCTGGTCGCCCCGCAAATAAAGGGTGGTGAATACACGGTGGTGCTCGACCCGGTGCTGGCCGGAGTGTTCGTCCATGAGGCCTTCGGGCACCTTTCCGAGGCCGACTTTGTCTATGAGAACGACCGCCTGCGCGAGGTGATGACCCTGGGCAAAAAATTTGGCAGCAACGAGCTTAACATTATCGACGGCGCCGCCGTGCCCGGCCTGCGCGGCAGCTATAAGTACGACGACGAGGGCACTCCCGCCACCAAGACCTACCTCATCCGCGAGGGCAAGCTGGTGGGACGGCTGCACTCCCGGGAAACAGCGGCCAGGATGAAAGAAAAGCCCACCGGTAACGCCCGGGCCATCAACTACCGCTACCCGCCTATTGTCCGCATGACCAATACCTACATTGAGCCGCGGTCGGCGTCTTTTGGCGATATACTGAGCGACATCAAGGAAGGGGTCTACGCCAAAAACTGGTACGGCGGCGTGACCAGCATGGAGATGTTTACCTTCTCGGCGGGCGAGGCCTACATGATTCGCAACGGCAAGCTCGCCGAGATGGTGCGTCCGGTGGTGCTTACCGGTAACGTGTTTACCACCCTGCACAACATCGATGCCATTGGCAACGATCTGGACATGAACGAGGGCGGCGGCTGCGGTAAAGCCGAGCAGTCGCCCCTGCCGGTGTCCAATGGCAGCCCCCATATCCGCATCCGCCACTGTCTGGTGGGAGGCAGGTAGATGGAAGAAGTCCTGTCCCTGGCCAAGAAGGTCGCCGAGGAAGCCGAGGTCTACACGGTTACCTCGGAGGAGACGCCGGTCCGGTTTGAGACTAACCGGCTCAAGCACATTCAAAGCAAGCAGAGCCGCAGCGTGGCGCTGCGCATCGTGCGGCAGGGTAAGCTCGGCTACGCCGTGACCACGGCGGCGGACGCCGGCCAGGAGCTGGTGGATATGGCCGTGGAGACGGCGCAGTTCGGCATGCCGGCCCGGTTTGAATTTCCCGCCTCCACCTCCTACCCTGGCGTTAAGGTCTATGACCCGGCCGTAGAGTCGGTGCTGATTGAGGACATGGTCGGGCTGGGCGAGGCGCTTATCGAGAGCGTCAGGAAGCACACCCCGGAGCTGATATGCGAGGCAGGAGTGCGCAAGACTGTGGCCTCAGTGAGTATCGTAAACTCCCGCGGTGGCCAGGCGCACTATAAAGAAAGCAGCTTCAGCCTGGGGCTGGAGGGCAGCCTGATTAATGGCACGGACATGCTCTTTGTGGGTGAGGAGGAAAGCTCCTGCCATCCGCTGACCAGTCCGGAGGCGGTGGCCGGGGTAGTCACCTGGCAGCTTGAGATGGCCAAAAACCGCGCCCCGGTATCCAGTGCCGTTCTGCCCGTGGTCTTTACCCCGCGCGGCGTCGCCAGTGCCCTGGTGCTGCCGCTGATGGCCGCTTTTAATGGCAAGACCGTCCTGGAAGGCGCCTCGCCGGTAGGCAGCCGCCTGGGACAGGCGGTTTTCGATAAGAAACTGCGGCTGTGGGACGACCCGACTATAGATTACCGTCCTTCCAGCCGCCCCTGTGACGACGAAGGCGTGGCCAGCCAGCGCACGCTGCTCATCGAGGAAGGACGGGTAGCCCATTTTTTCTACGACCTGCAGACCGCTGCCATGGCTAACACCCGCAGCACCGGCAACGGCAGCCGGAGCCGGGGTGGCCTGCCGGCACCTTCGGCCACCGCCTTTATCATTGCCCCGGGCAACACCACCTTCGACGAGATGGTCGCGGACATGAAGGAGGGGCTGGTCATCGAACAGCTCATGGGCGCCGAGCAGGGCAATATCCTGGGCGGCGATTTCAGCGGCAATGTCCTTTTAGGTTACAAAGTGGAAAATGGTAGAATAATAGGTAGAGTCAAAGATACCATGGTCTCCGGGAACGTCTACCAGGTACTGAAGGAGATTCTGGCTATTGGCAGTGAAGCCAGGTGGGTGGGCAGCTTCTTGCAGACTCCGCCCCTCTATTGCCCCGGCCTGTCCGTAGCTGCTAAAGGGTAAGAAGCCAGTTCGGGACTCACTGGCGCTTGATTTTCTTTTCCGCTTCACGGTAGGGGAGGGGACTAAAGGAGGACTGGGTCGGAAAAGCCCGATTTGAAATGAACGAACTGGTTAAGCTATGGGCGCGGCCCAGGCTGAAAGCACCTAATTTGCTGGCGGCCTGGCCCGGCGTCAGCAATGTCTCCATGATTGTGGCCACCTACCTGCAAAGGAAGCTCGACTTCAAGAGACTGGGGGAGATTGAGCCTTCCTATTTCTTCGACCCCATCGGCGTGGTAGTTGAGAATAATGTGATTGAGGCACCGCAGTTCCCCCGCAGCGAGTTTTACTACTGGAAGAACAAGGGCGCCGGCAGCGATATAATACTGTTTATCGGGGAAGCCCAGCCGGCGGCCAAAGGCTATGAGCTGGCCAACTGTGTGCTTGATGTCGGCGAGAGATTCCAGGCAAAGAGAGTATACACCTGTGCCGCCGCGCTGACCCGTATCCACCACACCGAGTCGCCCAGTGTCTGGGGAGTCGGTACCAGCCCGCAGGTGGCCGATGATTTGAAGCTGTATGACCTGGCGCGTAAGGGCACCCTTCAGATTGCCGGGCTCAACGGATTGCTGCTCGGGGTAGCCAAGGAGCGGAGCCTTGAGGGTATCTGCCTGCTGGGTGAAGTGCCCACGTACACTACCCGTATACAGAACCCGATGGCCGCCCTGGCCATACTGAAGGTGCTGGCGGTGATGCTGGGTATTGAGGTTGACCTGGCGGAGCTGACGCAGCTGGCCGGAGAAACTAAAGAGAAAATGAAGCAGGTCGCCGCCGAAGCCATGGGCGAATACATCGATTACTTTACCGAGCCTATCTGGGAGCAGGGCGCTGAGGAAGACGAGGAAGGCGAGGAGGGTGAAGAAGGTGGGGATGAGGAGGAGTGGAACTAGGAGCGGCCATGTCACTGCCGGTTGAAGAGCCTATTGAGGTAGTTCTTGCCGACCTGAAGAGTGATGCCCCGCTGAGCAACTCCCGGCTGGTCAGGTTATCTAACCTTGGCCCCGCGGAGTTGAAATTGCTGGAAGAGGCGTGGCTGATGATTGAATCAAAGCGGCGCCGGCAGATTATCTACCGGCTGGCCGAGATGGCCGAGGACAACATCGAGCTCGACTTTGACAGCGTCTTCAAGAATTCTCTAAAAGACCCTGATGCTGAAGTGCGCAGCAAGGCCGTTGACGGTCTCTGGGAAAACGAGGACCCTTCGTTAGTTGCTCCGCTCATTGCATTGCTGGAAAATGATACCTCGGCGGAAGTGCAGGCGGCCGCGGCCAGGGGACTCGGCAAGTTTGCCGTGCTGGCCGAAAATGAGAAGCTGCGCTCCTGCTATAAGTCCAAAGTAAGCCAGATGCTGCTGACCGTATTTAACGATGTGGCGCGGTCGCTGGAGGTAAGGCGCCGCGCCCTGGAGGCGGTGGCCCCGTTCAGCCTGCCCGAGGTTACCCGGGCCATCAAGCTCGCTTATCAGGGCGGCAGCGCCAAACTGAAAGTCAGTGCCATTTACGCTATGGGGCAAAATTGCGACCCCGCCTGGTTACCCGCCTTGCTTAAGGAGCTGACCAGCCCTGACGCGGAACTGCGCTACGAGGCCGTGGTGGCCTGCGGCGATCTGGGTGAGGAGGAGGCGACAGGCGCGGTTATCAAGCTGGTTGATGACCCGGATACCGATGTGCGGCTGGCCGCCATCCATGCTCTCGGTAAGATAGGGGGCGGTGAAGCCAAGAGCCGCCTGGAGAACCTGCTGAACAACGCCAGCGAGCTGGTTCAGCTCGCCGCCCAAGAAGCGCTGCAGCAGCTGCAGGCGTGGGAAGACCCGACGTCCTTCCATGTGGAAGATTGACATAAAGTCGTCAGGGGGCTTGAGGTTATCGCCTGGTGCAAAAAGAGAATGGTCTCTCTGGCCCCTTCGGAAATCAGGCTTATTTGATTGAGATGATTACCGGCAGCAAGATTGTGCTTCGTGAGAAGAAACTGGATGACGCCCTCGATGACTACACCTGGCAGTCCGACACGGAGCTGGC
>JAUYDJ010000251.1 GCA_030690025.1 Chloroflexota bacterium
TTTGAATTTGCTAATCCGGGCGCATATGAGATGATTATATCTCTTTTTGTCGTTCTGTAAAATGGGGGGTTCAACTGGGTAATTATCACTTTTGGTTGCTGCCAATAAGTCGTGAAAGAAACCCGTCATTGCGAGGGCACGCAAGTGCCCGAAGCAATCCCTTCTTTGCATAAACTGAGATTGCTTCGCTACGCTCGCAATGACACAGCAACCAAATGCAAACGGAACCTTTAACCCGGTTACCTTCGTTTTTGGTGGATAACATTTGCATACATCTTGTCACTTCCAGAGAGCGTTGACCTCACTCCTTTGTCCCGATAGCATCGGGAACGAAAGTTAAGAGAGGGGGCTGAAAGCCCCCTCTTCTTTACACTCCCTGCTTTTGCTAACCCACAAGCTTCAGGCGGCCTTTGGTTTCCTGGGCCGGGGCAAAGACTCCTTGGCCGGGAGTATGGGGCCGAGGTTGCCTCTGACCATGGCAATGCGCCCGGTGCGGGCAGCTTCCTTGATGCCAAAACCGCGCACCAGGCTGTACAGCGAATCGATTTTGTCCTCGTCGCCGGTAACCTCTATGGTCACTGAGTCCGAAGCCACATCGACGATATTCGCCCGGAATATGTCGACAATGTGGATGATTTCGCTGCGCGTGGCCGAGGTGGTCTTTATCTTGATGAGAGCCAGCTCGCGGGCGACGATATTCTCGGCGGTGATGTCCGATACCTTGATAACAAAAGGGACCTTGTCGAGCTGTTTCCTGACCTGCTCCACCATCATGTCGCCGCCGTTGACGACAATGGTCATGCGGGATAGATGGGCCTGTTCGCTGTGCCCCACGGCGATGCTATCGATGTTGAAGCCGCGCCTGCGGAAAAGGCTGGCGACCCGGTTGAGCACGCCGGGCTTATCTTCGACCAGGGCCACCAGGGTATGCTTGGTTGTCGTAGCTGTCGTCATATCGCCACCTCCTACATGTTGCTTACGGGAAGCTTGGCTGAATCGGGGGCCACCTTCATCTTCTGTTTCGGCGCCTCCAGGACTTCAGACAAAGCTGCCCCGGGTGGGACCATCGGGTAAACGTTCTCCTCGGGCTCAACGATGAACTCGATGAGGAACGGCCCGTCATACTCCATGGCCTGTTTGATTACCGGCGCCACGTCTTCTTTGCGCTGCACCCTTACCCCGGGCAGGCAATAAGCCTCGGCCAGCTTGACAAAGTCGGGACAGGTCAGCGGGGTAGCCACATATCGCTTCTTGTAGAACAGCTCCTGCCACTGCCTGACCATGCCCAGGTAACCGTTGTTAAGCACGGCAATCTTGATAGCCAGCTTTTCCTGGACTACCGTAGCCAGCTCGTGCAATGTCATTTGCAGGCTACCGTCGCCGTCAATGCACCACACCGTGCTTTCAGGGCGGCCAACCTTAGCCCCGATGGCGGCGGGTAGGCCGAAGCCCATCGTGCCCAGTCCACCCGAGGAGATAAAAGTGTTTGGTTTATCGTACCAGTAGTGCTGCGCCGCCCACATCTGGTTCTGGCCCACGCCGGTAGTGATAATGGCTTCGCCTTTGGTTGCCTCATAAATCTGGCGGACCACATACTGGGGTAAGATGCTCTCGGTTTCCCTGATATCGGTGGATGGGTGGTCCTTGCGCCAGTTATCCATCTGCTGCAGCCAGGGAAGGTTCGTACCCGGGGTAACCAGTTTGTTGAGCGCCGTGAGCACTGTCTTGACATCACCCACGATGGGCACGTCCACGCGCACGTTCTTGCCGATTTCGGCGGGGTCAATGTCGATATGGATGATGCGGGCATGGGGCGCGAAGGCGCTGACCTTGCCCGTGGCCCGGTCGTCGAACCTCATGCCGATGGCAATGACCAGGTCGGCGGAATCAACAGCGAAGTTGGCGTAGGCCATGCCGTGCATGCCGAGCATACCGTAGCTCAGGAAATGCGATTCCGGGAAAGCACCGATGCCCAGCAGGGTGGTTACCACCGGTATCTGGGCGGTCTCAGCCAGCTGCTTGAGCTCGGCGTCAGCGCCGGAAATAATAATACCCCGGCCGGCGATGATAACCGGCCGGCTGGCTTCATTGATGAGCTTGGCGGCCTTCTTTATCTGGGCCGGGTGCCCCTGCATCGTGAACCTGTAGCCGGGCAAATTAATCTCTTCCGGGTAGTGAAACTCCACCGCCTCGGCGAAGACATCGCGGGGCACGTCAATGAGCACCGGGCCAGGCCGGCCGGTCCGCGCCAGGTAGAAAGCCTCCTTGACTATGCTGGCCATGGAGTTAGTATCCAGGACAAGGTAGTTGTGCTTGGTGATGGGCAGGGTGATGCCGGTAATATCCACCTCCTGGAAGGCATCCTTGCCGATGAAGGGCCGCGCCACCTGTCCGGTAATGGCTACCATGGGTGATGAATCGAGGCAGGCGTTGGCGATACCGGTCACCAGGTTGGTTGCCCCGGGGCCGGAGGTCGCCAGGCAAACGCCCACCTTGCCCGTGGCCCGGGCATAGCCATCAGCGGCGTGGGCGGCACCCTGCTCATGGCGCACCAGGATGTGGCGGAGTTGCGGGAACTGGGGCAGGGTATCATACAGGGGTAAGACCGACCCGCCGGGAAAGCCAAAGATAACCTCCACTCCTTCCCGCACCATGCACTCGCACAGAATCTGGGCACCTGTCATTTTCATATCTGTCCCCTTATCTAGTAAACACCGCGCCGGTACTGGCTGACGAGACCTGCTCCGCGTAGCGCTTGAGGTAGCCGGTCTTTATCTTCGGCTGGAACTCGGCCAGCTGTGCCAGGCGGTTAGCAATCTCCTTATCACTTAGCTCGACATCGAGTCGGTATTTGGGAATGTCAATCTTTATTATATCGCCATTACGCAAAGCTGCAATAGGGCCGCGGCTGGCGGCCTCGGGAGAAACATGCCCGATGGCCGCGCCCCGGGTAGCGCCGGAAAAGCGCCCGTCGGTGATGAGGGCCACCTCTTTGTCCATACCCATGCCGCTCACCAGGGCGGTGGGCGTGAGCATCTCCCTCATGCCCGGTCCGCCCCGAGGGCCTTCGTAGCGGATAACGATGACTTCCCCCGACTTTATTTTGTTGGTCATGATAGCCTTAGTAGCATCTTCTTCCGATTCAAAAATGTGGGCCGGCCCGCGGTGAGTCAGCATCTCCGGGACTACCGCCGCCTTTTTGACCACGGCACCGTCCGGCGCCAGGTTGCCGAAAAGGATGGCCAGGCCGCCCGTTGCCGAGTAGGGATTGGTCATGGAGTGGATGACCTGCCGGTCAGTGACCTTACCTTCGGCAATAACCTGGCCGACGGGCTTAGCGGAAACCGTCTTTGCCTCCAGCTTGAGCAGCTTCTCCACTTCCTTCATCACGGCAGTAATGCCGCCGGCGCGGTCGAGGTCTTCAATGCGGTAGTCGCCGGCCGGGCTCAGTTTACACAGGTAGGGCGTGCGCTCGCTTATCTGGTTTACGCTCGATAGCGGAAAATCGATACCGGCTTCGTAGGCGATAGCCATCAGGTGCAGCACCGAGTTGGTGCTGCCGCCCATGGCCATGTCCACGGTAAAGGCATTGAAGATGGCATCCCGGGTTATTATATCCCTGGGGCAGATATTGCCCGCCAGCAGCTTCAACACCTGCTCTCCGGCCCGCTTGGCCAGCAGGCGGCGCCGCGTATCCACGGCGGGAATAGTCCCGTTACCAGGCAGGCCCATGCCCAGGGCTTCTGTCAGGCAGTTCATGGTGTTGGCGGTGAACATGCCGGCGCAGCTGCCGCAGCCGGGGCAGGCCACCTCCTCCAG
>JAUYDJ010000020.1 GCA_030690025.1 Chloroflexota bacterium
CCACATGCAGCCCCCCGGTGGAGCGCTGCCGACAGCGCGTACCCGCATAGTCATACCATAGCGCAACTGCCGCCGAGCGTAAAGCCCTACTTTAGTACCCCGCTGAAGGCAGTACCCACCGTGTGATAATAGCTTACTTCCCCTCTGGTTAAACTCCCTCTGGCATGTTTCGTTACCCAAGCGCGCCGGAACAGTCTGGGAAAATAGTAAGAAAGTCATAGAAAAATCTTATCAAACCTCTTGACATTGCAGGGTAATTGTGGTAGAAAATGGTAATAAGTGGTTAAATATGGTAAGTTTGGGAAGAAATGTTTCTAGGTGAATTCGAGTACAAGATTGATGAAAAAGGCCGGGTGCCCATCCCGCCTAAGTTTCGACCTGACCTGAAATGGGGGGTGGTGCTAACTACGGGCGCAGAGAAATGCATCACCGCCTACCCATACCCCGAATGGAAAAAACTGTCGGCCACGCTGACCACCGGTTCAATTACCCCCAGCAAACTGCGGAGGTTGAACCGGGCTATCTTTGCCACGGCGTTTCACCTGGTGATGGACCCGCAGGGCCGCATTGCCCTGCCCCACCAGCTGCGTGAGTACGCTGAAATTGCCGAGGATGCCGTCATGGCCGGCGCCAACACCTATTTCGAGCTGTGGAATAAAGAGGAGTGGGAAGAAGAGAAGGCAATTAGCCAGGACCAGGTCTGGCAGAACATGGAGACCCTGGAGAAGCGTCAATGAACCTGAATATGACCCCCACTCATATCCCGGTCCTGCTTGAGGAGACGGTCAGGGCGCTGTCCGTCCAGCCGGGGGGACGCTATATCGATTGCACGGTGGGAGGCGGGGGCCACGCCGCCGCCATCCTACAACGCAGCTCGCCGGGCGGGCAACTGCTGGGTATTGACGCCGACCCCCGGGCGGTAGCGGTCGCCCGGGTAAGACTGGCCGCCTACCATAGCTCGTTCCGGCTGGTCAACGACAACTTCGCCAATCTGCAGAATATCTGCCTTAAGTATGACTTCTTTCCGGTCCACGGCATCCTTTTTGACCTGGGCCTTTCCTCCCTCCAGCTTGGAGACGATGAACGCGGTTTCAGCTTCCAGCATGATGCCCCGCTGGACATGCGGGTGAACCCCGACCTTTCGGTCAGCGCCGCCGATATCGTCAATACCTATTCTGAGGCAGAGCTGGCTGACCTACTGCGGACCTACGGGGAGGAAATTCTCAGTCGCCGCATAGCCCGCCGTATTATCGGGGAGCGCCCGGTGCAGAGCACCCTCCAGCTGGCGCAGATAGTGGAACGAGCGGCGGGCGGGCGGCGGGGTAAAATCCACCCGGCCACCCGGACCTTCCAGGCGCTGCGTATCGCCGTCAACCACGAGCTGGATAATCTCAGAGGCGCCCTGAAACAGGCCGTCAAGCTCCTCGGCTTTGAAGGCAGGTTGGTGGTAATCAGCTACCACTCCCTGGAAGACCGCATCGTGAAGCAGTTCCTGCAGCGTGAGGCGAAAGGCTGCGTTTGTCCCCCGGAGACTCCCGTCTGCATTTGCGGTCATACGCCCTCGCTCAGGCTCATTAACCGGAAGGTTATCACGCCGTCAGCGGAGGAGATTGAGCGTAATCCACGCAGCCGGAGTGCCAAGCTACGGGCCGCCGAGCGCGTCATCAATAGTACTGATGAATACCACGGCGCCGCCGAAGGGCTGTGTTTTGTGACTAACGGCGGCAGCTGGAAGCGGCCGTTACTGCTGAGCAAGCTGCGCCGGACCTATTCACTGTCCTGATTTTAGAAAGAAATTATGAAAATCTGGAGAGGGTGGTGGTTGAAAATGTGAAGCAACAATTTAGCTGAAGAAGGCACAGTCTAACAAGGAGGGGAAAATGAGAAGACACACGCTAACCGCTATTGATGTTGGTACCACTAAAGTAGCTACTATTGTAGCTGAAGTGGGCGATAACGGCGGGCTCCGAGTTACCGGAGTAGGTATCACGCCGTCCAAGGGGCTGCACAAGGGACTGGTGGTCAACATCAGCGAGGCCAAAGAGTCAATCCGCGAGTCCATCAGAAAGGCCGAGCAAGCCAGCAGCTTCAAGATAGAATCAGCCTATGTCGGTGTAACCGGCAGACACGTCAGCTCCATGAATAACCGCGGCGTGGTTGCCATCACCCATGGTGACCGGCTGGTACGAGGCGACGACCTGAAGCGGGTGCTTGCCTGCGCCCAGAGCGTCAAGGTCCCCAGCGACCGCCGGCTGCTCCACGTCATTCCCCGCACCTATGCCGTTGATGGCCAGCCGGGTGTGAAGAACCCGGTAGGTATGCACGGCTTCCGCCTGGATGTTGAGACGCACGTTATTACCGCAGCGGTCACCTCCGTCCAGAACCTGGTTAAGTGCATCCGCGGCATTGGCGTGGATATTGACGACCTCGTTCTCGAGCCTATCGCCAGCAGCGAGGCGGTGCTGACCGAGGATGAAAAAGATGTAGGCGTCATACTGGCTGACATCGGCGGCGGCACTACCGACATCTGCGTATTCAAAGATGGCAGCATCTGGCACACGGCAGTCCTGCCGGTAGCCGGCTATCAATTGACCCGTGACATAGCCATTGGCCTGGGGGTACCCTTTGACGTGGCTGAAGAGATGAAAAAGAGGTACGCCAGCGTCATGCCCGTCTACGAAGCCAAGATGGAGACAGAGAACCCCATCTCACAGGACGGGCACGGCGTCTCCCACCAGGACCTGTGCGATATTGTCCGGGCCCGCGTGGAAGAGATGCTGCGGCTTATCCTGCTTGAGCTCCCGCGTTCTGACTACGAAACACTGGTACCGGCCGGGCTGGTGCTCACCGGCGGCAGTTCCAACCTTTCCGGCCTGGACATACTGGGCCGCGATATTCTGAAACTGCCGGTCCGGATAGGCTTGCCGACGCACATCTACGGTATCACGGATGCCCTTAATGACCCGGCCTATGCCACCGGCGTTGGCCTGCTGCTCTGGGGAGCCCACCACGAGGACACGGCCACCTGGAAATCCGGCATGTTTGATTCGGCTCTGAGACGCATATTATCCAGATTCAAGAGCCTGTTCCGCTAGAGGCCAAACAATAAATCTACTAGCAGATAGTAGTAAGGAGGATGAGATGGCAAAATCTAGCTTCGTACCCAATCCAGCCAGGATAAAAGTCATTGGCTTAGGTGGCGGCGGCTGCAACGCCATAACCCGCATGGTCAGAGAAGAAATACACGGCGTGGAATTCATTGGCATGAATACCGACGCCCAGGCTCTGGCGATTACGGAGGCCCCTGTCCGTATCCAGCTGGGTGAAAAACTCACCCGGGGGCTGGGCGCGGGTGGTGACCACATAATGGGCGGAAAAGCCGCCGAAGAAAACCGCGATGAAATCAAGGAGCTTGTCTCCGGAGCCGATATGGTATTCGTCACCTGCGGCATGGGTGGCGGCACCGGCACCGGGGCGACCCCGGTAGTCGCCGAAATCGCCAAGCAGGGCGGCGCCCTGACTATCGGTGTGTGCACCCGGCCGTTTTCTTTTGAAGGCGCTCACCGCAGCAAGGTAGCCGAAGAGGGTATTAAGAACCTGATGGGGAAGGTTGATACCCTTATCCTTATCCCCAATGACCGTCTGCTCGCCCTGTGCGACCAGAAAACGTCGGTGGACAGTGCCTTTAAGCTGGCCGACGATGTGCTGCTCCACGGCGTTCAGGCTATCGCCGAGGTTATCACCGCCCCCGGCCTTATCAACCTTGACTTCGCCGATGTCAAGGCGGTAATGAAAGATGCCGGCCCGGCCTGGATGTCTATTGGTAGAGGCTCCGGGCAAAGCCGAGCGGTGGATGCGGCCAAGGAGGCCCTGAGCAGCCCGATGCTGGATGTCTCCATTATCGGCGCTAAGGGCGTGCTGTTCAATGTGGTCGGCGGCGACAGCCTCACCCTGTTCGAGGTCAATGAAGCCGCCCAGGTAATCAGGCAGGCGGTTGACCCGGATGCCAATATCATCTTCGGGGTAGCCCACGACCCGGCCATGGACAAGGAGGTTAAGATTACCCTCATCGCTACTGGCTTTGCCTCCAAGCTGGGGCTGACCGGGATAAGGAAAGAAGAGGAACTCAACAAGTTCCTGAAGGACCTGAAGACCGAAGATGAACTGGATGTACCGTCATTCCTGCGGCACCCGATGTTCAACCAGCGGCGCCAGGCAATAATCCCGGCGGCGCCAAAACCGGCGAAATCAGCCCAGGCTGCTCCGCCAGCGCCAGCGGCATGGTAAAACGGTCAGGAGAACAACTAAAGGCTGTAGGTGCCTGAAATGGCATCCGGGGCAAGCGCAACTGCCCGGTGCCGAATCGGCTCTTACGGCCTTTTTTGTTTGTGCGAGGGCTTAAAGTCTCCCCCTCTAGGGGAGACTCTGCTTTGCGGGAGAGAGTTCGGGTTCTGTTGCGTAGTTGCTGCTAAGCTAATCAATCTAAAATGTCATTGCGAATCCGCCGCAGGCAGATGTGGCAATCTCGCTATATACTGGGGTTGAGATTGCTTCGTCGTCCCGACTTCATCAGGACTCCTCGCAATGACAGACACACCAACCAGAGAGGGTGCGGCTCGTTGCCTTGGAAACATACCTTGTGCTATAGTATTTTGTTATGGAAACTAAAATTGAATCTATCCCGGCCGGCACTATCACCTCCCCTGCCGGGTTCCGCGCCGGGGCCGTTTACGCGGGCATAAAGAAAAAAGCGGAGAATGCTCTTGATCTGGCTATCCTTCACTCGACCAAACCGTGTGTGGCAGCTGGAGTCTTTACCACCAACCGCATCAAAGCCGCCCCGGTAGTGCTGTCGCAGGAGCGACTGCGCTCGGGGAAGGCCGCCGCAGTGGTAGCAAACAGCGGCTGCGCCAATGCCTGCACTGGAGAGCCGGGCTTCAAAGATGCCGAGGAAATGGCCAGGCTCGCTGCGGAGCGTCTTGGTGTGCCGCCGGAACTGGTGGTAGTCGCCAGCACCGGCGTCATCGGCCAACGCCTGCCCATGCCCCTTATCCGGGCGGGCATCAAAGAGATTACGCTGACCGGGGACGGCGGGCATAAGTTTACCCGGGCTATTATGACCACCGATACCGTGCCCAAGGAAATCGCGGTTAGCGCCACCGTCGGCGATACCAGGTTTACCATCGGCGGCGTGGCTAAGGGCGCCGGCATGATTCATCCCAACATGGCCACCATGCTCTCGTTTCTGACCACCGACGCCGCCATCGAGCTTGATTTTCTTAAATCGGCCCTGAAGAAAGCCGCCGCTCTCTCGTTCAACATGGTTTCCGTTGACGGGGACACCAGCACCAATGACACGCTGCTTATCATGGCTAACGGCCTGGCGGGAAACAGGCCTATCCGGCACCGCAGCGCCCTGGCGGGTATTTTCCAGCAAGTCCTGAACCAGGTCTGCACCTACCTGGCCAAAGCCGTTGCCCGTGACGGCGAGGGGGCTACCCGCCTCATCGAGGTTACCATTACCGGCGCGCTCACTGCCGCCCAGGCCAGGCAAGCCGCCCGCACCGTGGTTACCTCACCCCTGGTCAAGTCGGCGGTGCATGGCAACGACCCCAACTGGGGACGGATTGTGGCGGCGGTGGGGCGCAGCGGGATACCGGTGGTGGAAGACAAGCTGGATGTCTACATTGGTGATATATGCCTGCTGAAAGCGGGACAGCCGCTCGATTTTGATGAAGCGGAGGTGATAAGGACTCTTAAAAGCCCGGAGGTGCCGGTGAAGGTGGAACTTAACCTGGGTAAAGGGGCCGCTACTGCCTGGGGCTGCGACCTCTCCGAGGAATACGTGACCATCAACAGCCAGTATACGACTTAGAGACCCCCCTACTCCATCCCAGAGGAAAGTAAGGAGGAAGGGAAGACCTAGAAAGCCTAAAATACTAAATACAAAATATTGCCAAAGTGTCATTGCGAGTCCCGACTTGTCGGGACGATGAAGTCGGGATGACGAAGCAATCTCGTCAAGCATGAATCATAGAGATTGCTTCGCTTCGCTCGCAATGACAAACGGAAGGCGGAGATTGCTTCGTCCCGATTCTATCGGGGCTCGCAATGACAGAATTGAAATTATTTAGCTATTAGAAATTTGCTGAGGGAACGATGAGTAAAGATGGCATAATTGTAGTCAAGATAGGTGGGGCCACCCTGGGTAAGCATGATACCACTATCGATGATATTGTCCACCTGCAACGCCAGGGCAAATCGCTGGTGGTAGTCCACGGCGGTGGTAAGCTCATCACCGAATGGCTCGCCAAGCAGCAGGTCGCCACCCGCTTTGTCCGGGGTGAGCGTGTCACCGATGCCGCCAGCCTGGAAGTGGTCATCGCTGTGCTGGCCGGGCTGGTCAATAAGCAGATTGTGGCCGATATCAACAGCCGGAGCGGACAGGCCATAGGGTTAAGCGGCGTAGATGGCGCCATTATTCAGGCCGCCGTCAAGAACGCCGAGCTGGGCTACGTGGGCAACATACTAAAGGTAAACGCAGCCCCGCTGCTAACGCTGCTGCAGTCGGGCTATGTCCCGGTGCTGGCGCCGCTTGGCCTCGGCCCGGCCGGCGCGACTGTGCTCAATATTAACGCGGACACCGTCGCCGGGGAGATTGCCGCGGCGCTGGGCGCGGCACAGCTAGTCTTCCTGACTGACGTAGCCGGTGTAAGCGACAGCTCGGGCAAGCTGCTGCCGCAACTCACGCCGGATGAGGCCCAATCCCTGATTGCCTCGGGGGTAATTTCCGGGGGCATGATTCCCAAGGTCAAGGCCTGTCTGAGGGCTTTGCCAAATGCTTCAGCTACGTGTATCATAGATGGTAGAGAGCCTCATGCGCTGCTCAGAGAGCTCGAGAAAAAGGGCAGCGGCACCATCATACGGCTCCGGCCAGAGTAGACCATAGAAACACCCGAGAAGCACCGCGAAAAGAGCCACTGATGAGCGTAACATTGCGCGTTGATAGAACGCTCCTCCCCTTTACCGGGGGCCAGAGCACTATTGAGGTAGAAGGCAAGAGCACAAGCGAGTGCCTGGAGAACCTGCGTGCCCGCTTCCCGGAGCTTTCACGTATATTCGATGGCACGACCGGTAAACTGTGGAGCGATATTTCGATTTATCTCAACCGGAATAGCGTCGACTCCGACCAGCCCGTCCGTGATGGCGACGAGCTGACCATCGTGGTGGGTATAGCCGGCGGATAATTAACATCTGAAGGTATGAAGAGATGAGTCACTGGCAAGAGCTAGAGCGCAAATACTATATGCAAACTTTTGAGCGTGTTCCCCTGACCATAGTCAGGGGGCAGGGCGCCCGGGTGTGGGATGAGGATGGGAAAGAGTACCTCGACTTCGTGGGCGGGTGGGCGGCCAATATCCTGGGACACTGTCATCCGGCCGTCTGTGAAGCCGTCACCAAGCAGGTGCAGACGCTGATACACGCCTCAAATACCTTTTACACCATTCCGCAAATTCAGCTGGCTGAGCTCCTGGTCAAGAATAGCTGTTTCCACAAGGTGTTTTTCGGCAACAGCGGGCTGGAAGCAAACGAAGGCGCCTTTAAGCTGGCCCGCCGCTATGGGAAGCTCAACCTCAAAGGGGCCTATGAGATAATTACCGCCAATGACTCGTTTCACGGTCGGAGCCTGGCCACCATTGCCGCTACCGGGCAGCCCAAGCACCAGCAGCCATTTACACCCATGCCGGCTGGCTTTGTTAACGTGCCGTTCAACGATATCGAGGTGATAAAGAAAGCCACCACCCCGCAAACGTGCGCAGTCATGCTGGAACCTTTACAGGGCGAGGGCGGCGTTACCGCAGCCCACGAGGATTACCTGCGCGCCGTGCGGGCCTGGTGCGACCAAAAGGGCATCTTGCTCATCCTGGACGAAATCCAGACCGGCCTGGGCCGGACCGGGACGCTCTTTGCCTATGAGCAGTATGGCATTGAGCCGGACATTATGACCCTGGCTAAAGGCCTGGCCGGCGGCTTGCCCATCGGGGCGCTGCTGGCCAAAGACAAGGCTGCTGTCTTTACCCCCGGGGAGCATGGCTCAACCTATGGCGGTAACCCGGTGGCATGCGCCGCCGGTGTGGCTGCCCTTACCTTTATTCTTGAGCAGGATGTCCCCGCCAACTGCCGGAAAATGGGGCAGCGGCTTATGGCCGGATTGCAAAGCCTGAAAACAAAGTACCCGTTTGTCACTGACGTAAGGGGACGCGGGCTGCTGCAGGCCATGGAGTTCAACCGGAACATTGCCGAGTCAGTGAAGGTTGCCTGCATGGGGAGGCGGCTGCTGGTCAACCGACTCAAACCCAATACCCTGCGCTTTATGCCGCCGCTCATCATCAACCGTGATGACGTCGCTGAAGCCCTGGGCATCCTGGACGAGGTTCTGGGCAGCGACAAACTGGAGCCGTCTGCCGATAACCACTAGGGTAACCCCCTTTCCTTCTGGCTGGTGAAAGTGTATCCTAGATTATGGGACTCACTCTGATAAAAAACCGCGTTGATGCGGTCAAGCTAGAAACGGGGGGAACCTTAGGGTATTAAGATGTTCAGCATTACTAAACGCCGGATACTGGTAGCCGTTACCATAGTCCTCACCATAGGCCTGGCACTGGGGCTGTCGGCGTCTTCCGTGGGCATAACCTCGGAGGTCGGGACCGGCGGGCAGCCGCTGTACGCCACCACCGACCTATCAGCGGTGCCGCAATCCGTGGTGAATGATGCCACCCGTTTGGCCACCCAGCTATTCGGAGAATATGAAGCCAAATACCGCGGCTTCGTGGATGAGTTGCTGGCTTCATATGTTGAATCTAAGGGCAAAGACCTGGTTATCCTCTTCAACCCCGGCGGCTGGGGCGCCAGCCTCGTCGAGGCTGCACCCGACTGGGAGAGTATTCTCGCCGGAATACAGTCGCAGTTGACCAACTCCGGCAATACCTCGCTGATTCTGACCTACCGGCGCACGATAGACACTCTGCAAGGCCGACTTGGTGAGCTGGTGGAGATGGTCCGGGGCTATTCATCCAAGGCTAAAACCCTGGCTTACCGAGTCGAGTTCCTGACCACGCACAACCCCGGCCTCAAGGTGGTTATCGCTGGGGAGAGCATGGGCACTGTCATCAGCGATGAGGCAATGAATATCCTCTCCGATAACACGCAGGTCTTCAGTATCCAGACCGGCCCGCCATTCTGGCACCGCAATGCCACCGCAGACCGGACTCTGGTCATGACCAGCAACGGGGTGATGCCTGATTCCTTCACCCAGGGCAATATCCTGGCTATAATCCGCGCCAACCTGGCTGCCCTGTTTGGCAAATCTCAGCCAGAAGGCAGACAAGGGACGATACTGCAGTATATCCGCGCCCCCGGGCATGACTACTGGTGGGAATACCCCGGCGTTTCTTCCCAAGTTACCAGGTTCTTCGCCGAGACGGTCGGCATTAAGCTGCCTTCGGTTCGGTGATTTTATCG
Organism: Chloroflexota bacterium; assembly: GCA_030690025.1. Classification (GTDB taxonomy): domain Bacteria; phylum Chloroflexota; class Dehalococcoidia; order Dehalococcoidales; family JAUYDJ01; genus JAUYDJ01. Next base: position 9,523 of record JAUYDJ010000020.1, read on the forward strand.
CCGTTAGCTTCAATGACCGCATCTCACTACTTTTATTCAAGGCTAGCAGATTAGAATAGGTCATTGCTATTTCGGATTCATAGTGACTATGATTGAACAAAAGGTATCATTTGAATTTGGTTGCCCGGTCATTGCGAGCGCAGCGAAGCAATCCCTATAAATCCGAGTTTGAGATTGCTTCGAGGGCTGGTGCCCTCTCGCAATGACAGGTTAAAGAAAGCAACAACCAAAACCGAACGGAACCGAACAAAACCAGAATTGACAACTGCGGTTATCTGAGATAGATTAGCTAGGGTAAGTAGTGTTGTAGATTAAGGGAGGTCCTTAATGGCAGATAAAGTAGTGCTGGCTTACAGCGGCGGGCTGGATACCTCGGTGGCCGTAAGGTGGCTCAAAGAGAAATACAAGGTCGATGTTATCACCCTGACCATAGATGTCGGCAACGAGAAGGATTTCTCCGCCGTCCGCCAGAAGGCGCTCAAGGTGGGCGCTATCAAGGCGCTGGTCATTGACGCCAAAGAGCTGTTCGTAAACTACTTCGTTTTTCCGGCGCTCATGGCCGATGCTATTTATGAAGGACAATACCCGCTGGCCACCGCCCTGTCCCGCCCGCTGATGGCCAAACTGCTGGCGGACACGGCGGTAACCGAAGGCGCGGCGGCGGTAGCCCACGGCTGCACCGGCAAGGGCAACGACCAGGTAAGGTTTGAGGTAGGCGTCAACGCCCTGTCCCCCAAGCTCAAGATTATTGCCCCCGCCCGGGAATGGGGCATGACCCGCGAGGAGACTATCAAGTACGCCCAGCGCTATGACATACCGGTGCCCATCACGGTCAAGAGCCCCTATTCAATTGATGAGAACCTCTGGGGCAAGAGCATCGAGTGCGGCGTCCTGGAAGACCCCTGGGTAGAGCCGCCCGAAGAGGTGTTTACCTGGACCAAGTCGCCGGCGGAGACCCCGGACCAGCCTGCCTACGTGGAGATTGACTTTGAGAAAGGCATCCCGGTGACGCTTGACGGTAAGAAGATGGACGGGGTGAGCCTTATCCGCCGCCTCAACGAGCTGGCCGGTGAGCACGGCGTGGGCCGCATCGACCACCTGGAGAACCGCCTGGTGGGCATAAAATCGAGGGAGATTTATGAAGCCCCCGCCGCCACCGTGTTGCTCCAGGCGCACCAGGCGCTGGAGGCCATCACCCTGGCCAAAGACCAGGTGCGCTTCAAGCAGAAGGTGGCCATTGAATACGCCGACCTCATCTATAACGGCCTGTGGTTTACCGCGCTGCACCACGACCTGGCGGCCTATGTGCAGAGCTCGCAGCGCTATGTTACCGGCACGGTCAGGCTGAAGCTATTCAAGGGGGCCTGCCGTGTGGTCGGGAGGAAGTCGCCGGTATCACTTTACAGCTTCGGCCTGGCGACGTATGATAAGGGCGATGTTTTCGACCAGAGCGCCTCGCCCGGCTTCATCCACATCTGGGGGTTGCCGGTGAAGGTGCAGGCGCAGACCCAGCTAATCGGTGAGACCGAGGGGCCGCTCAGCATCATGGCGCCCAAAAAACCAAAGGAAAGTTAGATGAGCCACATTCGCGGTCGCTTCAGCAAGGCGGCGGACAAGCTGGCCGCCCGCTACACTGCCTCCATCCCCTTTGACTGGTGCCTGTACCCGTTTGATATTGCCGGGTCGGTGGCCCACGCCAAAATGCTGGCCAAACAGGGCATAATCTCCAGCCAGGAAGCTGATATTATCACCCAGGGGTTATCGGCGATTAAAGAGGAAATCGAGCAGGGCAAATTCCAGTTCAAGCCCGAGCTTGAAGACATCCACATGAACATCGAGGCCCGCCTTATCGAGTCGGTGGGCGAGGTAGGCGGTAAGCTGCACACCGCCCGCTCGCGCAACGACCAGGTGGCGCTGGACATGCGCCTCTTTACTAAAGAGGCCATTTCCCAGACTCTACTCCGGGTAAAAGGGCTGCAGCGGGCACTGGTGGGACTGGCGGAGGCCAATAAAACAGTGGTCATGCCGGGCTACACCCACCTGCAGCCGGCGCAGCCGGTACTGCTGGCGCACCACCTGTTGGCCTACTTCGAGATGCTGCAACGGGATACCGAGCGGTTTGACGGCTGCTTAGAGCGCACCGATGTGCTGCCCTTGGGCAGCGGCGCCCTGGCGGGCACGACCTACAACATCGACCGCGCTTTCGTCGCTCAAGAGCTTGGTTTCAGCCGCTTGAGCCAGAACAGCCTGGACGCCGTGGCCGACCGCGATTTCATACTGGAGTATGAAGCCGCCGCCAGCCTGTGCATGATGCATATCTCACGGCTGGCCGAAGAGATTGTGCTGTGGGCGTCCGCCGAGTTTGACTTCATTGAGCTTGACGAGGCCTATGCCACCGGCTCAAGCATTATGCCCCAGAAGAAGAACCCGGATGTCGCCGAGCTGGCCCGCGGCAAAACGGGGCGGGTCTACGGCAACCTCATGGCGCTGCTGACCACCATGAAGGGCCTCCCCCTCGCCTATAACCGGGACATGCAGGAGGACAAGCAGGGCTTCTTCGACACGGTGGATACGCTGCTGTCTACCCTGGAGGTGTTTGCCGGCATGGTAAAGACCATGCGGGTGAAAGCGGAAAACATGGCGCAGGCGGTAAAGCGGGGCTATCTGCTGGCCACCGACCTGGCCGATTACCTGGTGAAAAGGGGTGAGCCTTTCCGCAACGCCCATAAAGCAGTCGGGCGGCTGGTGAGCTACGCGGCGGAGAAAGGCAAACCGCTCAGCGAGCTAACACTGGCGGAGTATAAAGACTTCTCTCCCCTGTTCGAAGAAGATGTACACTCGATTAGCATCGAGTCGGCGCTGGCGGCCCGCGACAATACCGGCGGCACTGCCCCAAAACAGGTGGAACAGGCACTGGCCAACGCCAGGAAAAAGCTCGACTAGCTCGGGCTGGCGGCTACGTTCCGGGGGGCCTTATGCTGGGTCCGCAAGCACCGGGTGCAGAGGTTAAGCTGCTTGGGCTTGCCTTCCACCGAGATAGTCGCCGCATGGATATTGGGTATCCAGCGGCGCTTGGTATGGCGCTTGGAGTGGCTCACGGCATGACCAAACTGCGGTATCTTCCCGCATATATCGCACTTCAAGATTCTTCTCCTTCAGATATTGCACTTCGGCAAAATACGTTTATAATACTACCATAGCCTGACTAATCTTGGCAAGGCGAGCTTGGCACCGAGAGGTAAAATCCTAAATCCTGAATATTGTCAAAGCGTCATTGCGATGAAGTCGGGATGACGAAGCAATCTCAATGATTTTAGGGATTGCTTCGTCCCGCCTGGCGGGACTCGCAATGACAGTTTTGAACATTTGAATTTGTTTAGAGCTTAGATATTAGAATTTAGGAATTGGAGAGGGGTTGCTGACAACCCAGCTTGGAGGTATCCTTGAGAGACTCGGCGGGACTGGAAGACCCGGCGGTGGCTAAAGGTCAAAAAGCAAAAGGTAACGTCTACAACTGGCAGGAGCTAGCTGGAGCTTTCGGCGACCTGGGCACGCTCATCCCCTTCGTGGTGGTCTACCTGACCATTCTCCACCTGAATCCCATGGGTGTCCTGCTGGCTTTCGGCCTGAGCAAAATAGTATCCGGCCTGTATTACCGGACACCTGTGCCCGTCCAGCCCATGAAAGTCATCGGTATGTCGGCGGTGACGCAGGCCAGCATTACCCCGGGCGCCGTCTACGGGGCCGGGCTGGTGACCGGACTAGCCTGGCTTGTACTGGGGCTTACCGGCACCATTACCTATATCACGCGTTTAGCCCGCCCGCCGGTGGTCAAGGGCATAGTACTCGGGCTGGGACTGCTGTTCATCCTCGATGGTGCCGAGATGATGGCCACCAACTTCTGGCTGGCCGTGCCCGGCGCTTTACTGGCGGTGGGCCTGTTTACCTACCGCAAGTTTCCCGCCATGTTCGGCTTACTCGCCCTGGGGGCCGGCGCCGCCTTCGTACAGGAGCCCGGATTGCTGAGCGAAATCCGTTTCGGCTTCACCCTGCCCACTTTTGCGGTGGCGAGCATCAGCTGGTCGGACCTGGCCACAGGGACTATCCTCCTGGCCCTGCCCCAGCTGCCGCTGACCCTGGGCAACGCCGTAATTTCCACCACGTTGGAGAACAATGAGCTCTTCCCCGACCGCAAGGTGACCGAGAGGAAGCTGTCCATATCCACCGGTATCATGAACCTCCTGTCCCCGCTCATTGGCGGAGTACCGATGTGCCACGGGGCAGGCGGTATGGCCGGCCATGTGAAATTCGGCGCGCGCACCGGCGGGGCACTGGTCATGCTGGGGGTGCTGATGCTCGTTATTGCCCTCTTCTTCAGCCAGTCGGTGGAGCTAATCTTTCGCATCTTCCCCACCGCCATACTGGGGGTAATCCTGTTCTTTGCCGGCGCCGAGCTGTCTCTGGCCGCTAAACCGGACTTCGACAACCGCCACGATTTCTACGTTATGATTATCACTACCGGCCTGGCCATGTGGAACATAGGGGCTGCTTTCATCGTCGGTATCCTGGCCTACTACGGGATGAGGCGATGGGCCAGACCATAGCCTGCCCGTCCAATGGCAATAACGTCTCCCGGGGAGAAGCCAGATGAACAAATTTCGCTGGGTGCTGTGGCTGGGCGGCGTGATTCTTGTCGGCAATTTCGTGGTGCTCAGGATGTACGGAGACGCCCTCCAGAGCACCCATCTATTCATTGTCCGCAGCACCGTATTCTATCCGCTGGCGTGGCTGAACCTCATTGCGGGCGTTCTGCTCGTTTCGCTGCTGGTATGGACATGAGGCACCAAGAAACGGTAAACCAGCACGGCCTTTACTCAGTCTTAGTTGTCGGTGTCATTGCGAGCGAAGCGAAGCAATCTCGGATGGGTGGGGAATGAGATTGCTTCGTCGCTGCGCTCCTCGCAATGACAACCATGATTGAGTAGAACCCCAGCACAAAGTTGACTGGCCACTAGCCAAAACTTATAATTGGCTGTATAATCTTTGGACAAAACGGGTCTCATTAGGGGAGAACCCGAATCGTTTACTTTTTTCGGAGGTAAATCTGATACTTATCTTCCACCTCAACTAAGGACGGAACAGTATGAAACAAGTTACCGCTGCCAACGGGCAAGATTTAAGAGAAATGTTCGCTGCGGCCACCACGTGGCTGGAGAAGAGCGCCGCGGATATTGACGCCCTGAATGTCTTTCCGGTGCCGGACGGCGATACCGGCACCAATATGCTGCTCACCATGCGCTCGGTGATTGACGAGGCTTACCGTGCCCCCGACCGCAGTGCCGCCGGCGTGGCTCAGGCCATGGCCAAAGGGGCGTTGATGGGAGCGCGGGGCAACAGCGGCGTAATACTGTCGCAAATCTGGCGCGGCATAGCGGACAGCCTGGATGAGAAGGAGTCATTTACCGGTCGCGACCTGGCCGAGGCCCTGGTGCAGGCATCCAAGACCGCCTATAAAGGGATGAGCCATCCCGTGGAGGGGACTATCCTTACCGTAGCCAGAGAGGCTGCTGACGCCGCCAGGGCTAAAGCGGCCAGTAGCAACGACGACCTGGTAGCCGTCATGGAGGCCGCCGTTGATGCCGCCTGCGTCTCGGTGGCTAATACTCCCCATCTTCTCGAAGTGCTCAAAGAAGCCGGGGTGGTGGATGCCGGCGGCCAGGGACTCTACACCATCCTGGAAGGCGCGCTGCACTACCTCAAGGGCGAGGGGGAACAGATACAGTTCCGCAAGCCACAGATAATCGTCAGCGACGTTCACCCGGGCAAGCTGCCGGAGATGATTGCCGCCGATGCGATACCCTACGGCTACTGCACCGAGTTCCTGCTCAAGGGTGAAGACCTCAAACTGGACAAGATTCGCACCACGCTCAACAAAAAGGGACAGTCCCTGATTGTGGTGGGCGAACCGTCCACGGTTAGAGTCCACATTCATACCCTGAAGCCGGGACTGGTTATTCAGTACGCTACGTCAATGGGCACGGTGCACCAGGTCTCCATCCGCAATATGGACGAGCAGCACCAGGACTACCTGAAGATGCAGAAGGAAAGGCTGCCGGAAGCCGATATCGCCATCGTGGCGGTAGCCTCCGGCGACGGTCTCGCCGAGGTCTTCAAGAGCCTGGGGGTAACTGTTGTCGTGCCCGGCGGACAGACCATGAATCCCAGCACCAAGGACCTGGTTCAAGCGGTAGAAGCAGCCCCTTCCAATAAGGTCATTATTCTGACCAACAATAAGAACATCGTGATGACGGCGGAGCAGGTACAAAAACTGACCAAGAAGTCCATCAAAGTGGTGCCCACCGAGGCAATACCGCAGGGGGTAGCTGCGCTGCTGGCCTTTGACTATGAAGCCGACCTTGACGCCAATGTCCAGTCCATGACCAAAGCCATATCAGCCGTGAAGACAATTGAAATTACCCGGTCGGTGCGTGCCACCCGGGTGAACGGACTCCAGATAAAGCGGAAACAGGCTATCGGCTTTCTGGACGGGAAGCTGGTGGCGGTGGGTGACAGTCCCATTAATGCGCTCCATGAGGTTCTGGCCAAGCTCGACCTGAAAAAGGCCGAAGTGGTTACCATCTACTACGGGACCGATAGCGAACAGTCTGAGGCAGAGCAGGTCAGCATGTCTATCCGTGAGCAGTACCCCCAGCTTCAGATTGAAGTAGTCCAGGGCGGGCAGCCTCACTATAACTATATAGTCTCAGTGGAATAGCGGCTTTAGTTTCTGTTGACACTCTTAGTTAGAGTATTTAAACTCACCCCCTGTATACCCCACTCCATCAGGAGAGGGGGAAGAGATTTTAGAGAGGGGCTTTGCCCCTCTCTTACTTACACTCCCCGATGCTGTCCGATTGGGGACAAATCGGGGCAAGGGGATAGGTTCTTAGCATTCAGTACAACGTTTGATAGGAGTATCAGCCACAAACGACAGAACCCAGAATAGCGAGGCCTCTTGGCAAAGACAATCAAGATTGTGACCGATAGCATCTCTGACCTCCCCCCGCAACTGGCCCAGGAGCTGGGGATTACTGTAGTCCCGTTGAATGTCCGTTTTGGCAGCAAGGTCTT
>JAUYDJ010000062.1 GCA_030690025.1 Chloroflexota bacterium
TTCTCCCGACCGCTGTTTAGCTCAATCAGCACTGGCATTATCTTGCCAATCTGGGCGCACCTTTTGTCAATCTCCCCGGCGATTTCTACCGAGTCGACCGTCTCTATCATGTCGAATAGCTCCACGGCCTTTTTGACCTTGTTTGTTTGCAGGTGGCCGATGAAATGCCACTTTGCCCGGCGGCCAATTACCCGGTAAACCCTTTCGGCTTCCTGGACATAGTTCTCCCCTATAATTGTCACCCCCGCCTCGACGGCCTCGAGGATTTCCTCAGGTGTCCTGTCCTTGGCGGCGGCGACCAACTCCACCGCCTCGGGCAGCTCTTTCAATAGCTGGCTGACATTCTCTTCAATCACGGTTAGCTTATTCTAGCACCAAGCAGAAGGGTTTTCTATGCTCACTAGCGGAGGGCAGCTTTAAGCCCTATAATGTTATTAGCAATGGACAGGACGAAGATTGAGTCGGAAGGCTGGCGGTTGGCTTCCATCAGCTCGGGGGAGCATCTTCAGAGAATCCTGGAGATGTACCGTGAGCTGGACGTGGAAGTGAGACTGGAAGAGGTCAAGCCGGAAGATTGCGGCGGCTGCACTGAGTGCTATGTAGTCGCTGGCGAGACCGTCTACCGGGTATATACCAGGCCGAAGGTCAAGGGATAAAAGAGAGGAGAACCGCGTCATGGTAACTGAAGAGCAGGTAAGGGACAGCCTGAAAGAGGTGCTGGTACCAGGTGTAGGGCGAGACTTGGTGGCATTGAACATGGTGCGCGGTGTCGGCATCGCCGACCAGGCAGTCAATGTCACTCTGGCATCCACCGCGCTGAGTGAAATGGCGCAGGACGTGGTGCGGGCCAAGACACAGGTGGCGGTCAAGAAGCTGCCCGGTATAAAAGAAGCGCAGATAGACTTTGTCAGTCCTAAGTCCACCGAGCTGAACCAGATTGGCAATGTCATTGCCGTGATGAGCGGTAAAGGCGGAGTCGGTAAGTCGCTGGTGAGCAGCCTCATTGCGGTAGCCCTGCGGCGTCGGGGCCATGAAATTGGTATCCTGGACGCCGATATTATCGGCCCCACCATTCCGCGGATGTTCGGCATTAGCGGACGGCCCGCGGGCAGCGATACCGGCATTCTGCCGGTGGTGTCGAAGACGGGGATTGAAGTGATGTCCATGGGCCTGCTTTTACCCACCGAGGATGCCGCCGTCATCTGGCGCGGCCCGTTGCTATCCAAAGCTATCAGCCAGTTCTGGGAGGATGTGGTCTGGGGCAAGCTAGATTACTTGGTGGTCGACCTGCCGCCGGGCACCGCCGATGCTTCGTTGACGGTGCTGCAGGTAATCCCGGTATCCGGTATAGTTATTGTCTTCACCCCGCAGGACCTGACTACCATGATAGTCAGGAAAGCGGTAAACATGGCCCGGAAGATGAATACGCCCATCCTGGGGGTAATCGAGAATATGAGCTATCTCTATGTAGCGGAAATAGACAAGCGAATGGAGCTCTTCGGCAGGAGCAAGGGCGAAATGATGGCCGCGGCGTCCGGCGCGCCGCTGCTGGGTCAGTTACCCATCGACCCGGAGCTGGCCAGGCTCTGTGACGACGGCGACATCGAGAGCTACCAGTCGGAGTCTTTCACTGCCTTTGCCCGGACCCTTGATAGCACGCTAGCGGCGGCACCGGCCGGGAAACGCGAACCCGGTCCGAAGCCGGATTAGTCCAGCAAGAAAAGGAGAGAAGAATGCCCCCCATAGTCTCAATTGTCGGCAGGTCGGAATCAGGCAAGACCACCCTCATGGAAAAGCTCATCCGGGAGCTGAAGTCGAGGGGCTACCGGGTGGCTACCATCAAACATGCCCAGGAGATAACCTTTGATGAGCCGGGCAAGGACAGCTGGCGGCATATCCAGGCGGGAAGTGAGGCTACCGCGCTCAGTTCGCCGGATAAAGTAGTGCTGATAAAGCCGGTAGCGCCTGAGCTTGCCCTGGGCGAGCTGGGGCGTTTCTTTGGCGAGGACTATGATATTATCCTGGCGGAAGGTTTCAAAGCGAGCGATGTGCCCAAAATAGAGGCACACCGCCGTGAGGTAGGCCCGCCTCTGAAGGCGGTCAAAAAGCTGGTGGCCATAGTTACGGATGAGCCCCTGGAAACTAAGACCCGGCAGTTCTCTTTTGATGATGTGAAAAGCCTGGCCGACCTGCTGGAGGAGGGTTTTATCAGGCCGGAGCGGGAGCATATTTCGCTCTACGTAAACCACATACCCGTCCCGTTGAGCGCCTTTCCCCGGGAAATCATCAGCAATATGCTGGTGGCGATGGCCTCCTCCCTCAAGGAAGTGGGCGAGATAAGGAGCCTGGAGATTTTCTTGCGGCGGGAGAGCAAACCGGGTTAGTGACGGGCTCCGTCTGGTGCCTGGTTTGAAAAATTCTGGCTTTTAAGCTATAAATAAGGTGGCAGCTAAGAATTTGGTTGTTTCCGATAAGTTTGTTGGAGGGGATTAGGTTTGGCGAAGAAGAAAACTGAAAAACCGGCCCGCGAGCTTACCAGGCGGCAGCTTTCCCGGTGGCAGCAGGAAAGCCAGCGGCAGCGCGTCATCCTTATTAGTGGCGCGGCGGTTATTCTGGCTACTCTGGCTATAATGAGCGGCGGCTGGTATGCCACGCAGTATCGCCCCATGCATGAGACGGTAATCCAGGTAAACAATACCCGCTTTGACATGGACTACTACATAAAGATGCTCAAATTCTTCGGGAAGGGCCGGGATATCTATACCCTGTATTCCATGACCGACCAGGTGGCGCGGAACATTGAGGTCAATGAACTGATGCGGCAAGCCGTGGCCAAGCTGGGCGTAACTGCTACCAGTGCTGAAATCAACGCCGAGCTGAAGGCCCGCAATCTGAGCAAGGACTACCGCGACCTGGCGGTAGCCCAGCTAATCACTAACAAGCTGCGTGATGGATATTTTGACCAAGAGGTGCCCCGGACGGCGGAGCAGAGGCACATCATGGCTATGTTCCTGGAAAATGAAAAGCAGGCTACTGAGGTGAGGGCCAGACTGGAGAAGGGCGAAGGCTTCACCGCCCTGGCTGCCGAATTGTCTGTGGACACTGTCACCAAGGAAAAGAAGGGTGACCTGGGCTGGCAGAGTCAGGACGTCCTGGCTTTGCAGTTAGGGACCTCGGTGGTAGGAGATAAGGCTTTCACCAGAGAAGCGGGCGTGTTAAGCCAGCCCATATATGATGAAAGTAAGGTCAAGACGGTCGGCTACTGGTTGAGTGAGGTGCTGGACCGGGCAGACCCGCAGAAGCCTACCGTTCAGGTCATACTGCTCGGCAGCGAAGAGCAAGCGCAAACGGTAAAAGACCGTCTTAAGGCCGGTGAAGAGTTCGGTACCGTGGCCAAGGAAGTATCCCAGCTGCCCGGGGCCAAGGATGACGGCGGCTATCTCGGCCCGATAGCGCCCGGTTCAGTAACCAAGGCCTTCGACGCCGTAGTCTTCGGCCCGAATACCCCGGTAGAGACAGTGACCGGGCCGGTGAGGGATGTGGAGGCCAGCAGCCGGGGAGGTTACTGGCTGCTCAATGTCCTGGAGATAGCTAAAGATAAGCCAATCGAGGAGAGTGACCGCACTATATTGAAGAACAAGGCCCTCAGTGACTGGCTTACCTTACTGCAGGCTGACCCGCAGAATACCGTTAAGAGTTTTCTGGACGAGAGCAAACGGGCCTTTGCCGTCGAGAAGGCTTCCGGTGGGCAAGCAGGCAACACCCTGCCAATCGGCGGAGGGCCGACCCCATGAAGCAGCCGGCTATTGGCATCGGGTTGCTGGGGTTGGGGGTAATCGGCGGGCAGGTAGCTAAAGTCCTGACAGAGAAGTCGGAGTTCCTGGAAAGGCGTGTCGGCTATCCTCTGGTGCTGCGTAAAATAAAGGTGATGGAATCCGACCTGCCCAAGGCACGGTCGATGAAGCTCGACCCCCGCCTGGTAACCACTGATGATAACGAGTTCTTCGCCACGCCGGATATTGGCATCATCATCGAGCTAATCGGCGGCGAGCACCCTGCTTTCGAATATGCGCAGCGGGCTATCTCCGACCGCAAGCACCTGGTTACCGCCAACAAGGAAGTAATTGCCAAGCACGGCGTGGAGCTACTGTCACTGGCGCAAATGCACCGCGTGGGGGTGCACTATGAAGCTAGCGCCGGCGGCGGCATTCCGTTGATTGCCCCGTTTCAGGACGACCTGATTGCCAACAATATCCGGGGGGTTTATGCCATCATCAACGGGACGACCAACTATATCCTTACCCGCATGGCCAAAGAGGGCATGGAGTTCTCGGCTGCCCTGCGCCATGCCCAGCAGCTGGGCTACGCCGAGGCCAATCCAAAGAATGATATCGAGGGTATAGACGCAGGCTACAAACTGGCAATTCTGGCCTCTCTGGCCTTCCGCACCCCGGTCCGGCCGGATGATGTCTACCGGGAGGGGATTTCCCGGCTGGGCAGCCGCGATTTTCAGTATGCCCGGGAGCTTGGCTTTGCCATCAAGCTGCTGGCCATCGCCAAGCAGAGCGATAACCTGGTTGAGGCGCGGGTTCACCCCGTCTTCATACCGGAGAACTCGCTGCTGGCCAAGGTTGATGGTGTCTACAATGCGGTGCTGGTCGATGGCGACCTGGTGGGGCAGGTGCTTTTCTATGGCGAAGGCGCTGGCCCGCTGCCTACCAGCAGCGCTGTTATCGCCGATGTGGTTGCCGCGGTCCAGGATATCACCTTCGGGGTGGGTAACCGGGTCAGGTGGAACCTGGAACCGGGCAAGGGCATCAAGCCCATGGCGGATATCAAGACTCGCTACTATCTCCGTATGAACGTTGCCGACCGACCCGGCGTGCTGGCCCAGATTGCCAAGAGCCTGGGTGACCATCTCATAAGTATC
>JAUYDJ010000124.1 GCA_030690025.1 Chloroflexota bacterium
AACGCCAGACGAGGAAGAGAAGGTAGGCTTCACCGGAATGCTACGGGAACGGGCGGCTAAGGTCGGCCTGTACTACCTGGGCCGATGGCAAGTTTCACGTGGCTACTTCCTGCTCTACACTAACAAGAAGGTTGAGAAACCCGCCGACTTCAAGGGCCAGAAGATTGCCGCCGCCGGCTGGGTATCTAACGCCCTGATTCCTCTAGGTATCACTCCAGTATCAATACCAGTATCCGATTACTACACGGCGGCCCAGACCGGCACCATTGACGGCCTTATCCGGAGCCCGGGTGGTGCGGTGGAGTTCAAGCTATGGGAGGTCCTCAAGTATGCCGTAGACCACGCTATATCATCGGCCGCCGGGGTAGCCGTCATGAACATGAACACCTGGAATGGCCTCTCTCCTGAATTCCAGAAGGTAATCACTGATTCGCAGCGTGAGCTTCTGGTTGCATCGGAGCAGTACCAGATCAAGATTTTTGGCGAAGCCAGGCAGAAAGCCGTGGATAGCGGCATGACTCCTATCAAGCTTTCCGGCGCAGATGCCGGTTGGTTTGTCAACTCATTCACTACCGGCGCCTGGGAGTACTTTGGCAAAACATATCCCGACCTCGTTACACAGTACCAGAAACTTCTCGCCCCTTAACCCTGTTTTCCAAGTCTCTAGAAGATGCCCACCAGGGAATGAAATCCCTGGTGGGCATCTTTGAAAATAATTAGGCGCTTAGGTAGGGCAGATATGAAAGCAATAGCCTCAATAGGCCGTTTCTTTGAACGTTTTGATTTCGTACTTTATGTCATTTCCGGCTTACTTATTGTCATGCTGATGTTCCTTGTGCTGTTTGATGTACTTTTCCGGACGATAAACCATCCGCTTATCGGCGTTATTGAAGTCGTCGGTGTAGGTTTGATTTATCTGACCTTCCTGGGGGCAGCCTGGGTACTAAAAAAAGGCGGGCATGTCAGTATGGACCTGGTTCTCAACTATGCTTCCCCCGGGGCGAAAAATGTTATCAATCTAATCATCTATGCGGTCTGTGCTATTCTCTGGCTGGTCATGACCTGGTACAGTTCCCGTACCCTTATCGATGCCATACAGAATAACTTCGTATGGCCCGGTCTTTTACAAATCCCCAAGGCGTATATCCTGCCGGCTGTGCCCATCGGCAGCTTTTTACTGTTTGTAGAATCAATTAAAAAAACTATTCATTATTTTAATGCTGTTTACGGAAAACAGCCTGTCGCCGGCGAAGAAAAGGCGCCGCAGGTCGACTAGCTGAGAGGAGATAGGACATGGACTGGGCTGTTGTTTTAATTCTCGTTTTTTCCGGCTTCCTGGTACTGCTCGCAGCAGGTATGCCAGTTGCCTTTGGGTTTTTACTGGTGAATATCATAGGTATGGCGCTAATCGTAGGGCCGGAAGCTACCCTTATGCAAATAACTCATAATATTTTCGATATCCTGACGAGTTTTACCCTGCTTCCGATGGTGCTTTTTATACTTATGGGTGAAATAACCTTTACTACCGGTACGGCGGAAAGAATGATAGATACCGTAGACCAGTGGCTGGGACATCTTCCCGGCAGACTGGGCCTGCTTGCCGTAGCCGCCGGTACGGTCCTTTCTACGCTGACCGGCGTTCCGATGGCCTCCGTGGCTATCCTCGGCCAGACGCTGGTACCTGAAATGGAAAAACGGGGTTACAAGAAATCTATGAGCCTGGGTCCTGTTCTCGGCAGCGGCGGCCTGGCGATGATGATTCCGCCTTCAAGCATGGCTATACTTATCGGTGTCCTGGGTGACATATCCATCGGTAAGCTGCTTATAGCCATAATCGTACCGGGACTCTTAATGGCGGTTACCTATTTCCTCTATATTGTCATAAGATGCAGCCTTCAGCCCCATTTGGCTCCGCCGTACGACCCACCTACCCGCCCGCTGAGCCAAAAGCTTAAAATCACGGCGCGCAACGTCCTGCCTCTCATATTTATTATTTTCAGCGTTATGGGGCTCATTTTAGTCGGCGTCGCTACCCCTTCAGAAGCCGCAGCGACCGGCGCTTTCGCCTGCCTGCTGGTGGGCTTTTATTACAGAGGCGTAACGTGGAAAGCTTCCAAAAAGATAGTCATGGCTACCGCCTCCGTATCCGTGATGGTGATGATGATTGTCATGACTTCTTCGGTTTACTCTCAGCTCCTGGCTTACACCGGCGCGACAGCCGGGCTGGCTACGTTTATTGACAATATGGATACCTCCACGGTAGTAATTTTTCTAGCGGTTCAGATTATACCTCTGGTACTCGGTATGTTCATGGGCGCCACCGCGGTAATTATGCTTAGCATCCCGGTGGTAATGCCGATAATCCTAGTGGCTGGAATCGACCCTGTCGTCTATGGGGTCACTTTGCTGATATGCGCTGAAATCGGCACTATTTCACCGCCTTACGGGCTCAGCCTGTTTATAATGAAGGCTATTGCACCACCCGGCACCACCATGAAAGATGTCTATATGTCAGCGCTTCCCTATTGCTACATGAACGTGGTAATAGTAGCTCTCATAATACTTGTCCCGCAAATAGCGCTGTGGTTGCCGAATATGTTTAAGTAGCCCAGTAAGGAAACCAGATGGACTTCATTCTCGAGCAAAAAAGGACTCCGGTAATAAGGAAAGTGGACGTGGTAGTGGTGGGCGGCGGGCCGGCCGGATTTGGCGCAGCGGTAGCCGCAGCCAGAAATGGCGCGGAGACTCTTATAGTGGAACGCTACGGCTTTCTTGGCGGCATGCCCACAACCGGCCTGGTGCGCTATTTACCCATCGATAAGCTTACCCCGATGCCTGCCTACGGCGAGACCAGGCCCCTCCAGGGTGGCATAATCCAGGAGCTGGTGCAAGAGCTGGTGGAGTTGGGTGGCTCCCCCGAGCCGGCTAAATCCTATCCTTCTTCAATAGGTTTTGAAACTTTCTTTCCCACCGACCCGGAAATACTCAAGGTAGTCCTGCCCGATATGTTAAAAGGGGCAGGAAGCAGCATTTTGCTCCATGCACTGGCAGTGGACGCCGTGAAAGAAGGTAACAACGTCAAAGGCATCATTATTGAGAGCAAGTCAGGCCGGCAGGCAATACTGGCCAGGGTAGTGATTGATGCTTCCGGCGATGCGGATATAGCTGCTGCGGCGGGTGCGCAATATGACAAGTTCAGCAAGCCTCTAATGATGAGCCTGAACGGCGCCCTGGCTAATGTTGACGTCGGGCGTGCCCTGGAATACGCCACCAGAGAAGGCAAGGCTAAATTCGATGCCCTGGTCAAGCAGGCCATCAAAAACGGCGACCTGGCGGTGACTGAAAAGAAGGTCTTGCCGGAGACCCAGCCCATCCTGGTCAAACCCCAGATAGTTCTCGCACCCGATAAGCTGCCCGAGAAGTGGCACCGCCGTGGAGAGACCCTGGGCTGGATGGAGAGTGTCCTGGGTGACTGCACCGACGTCAATGATTTGACTCGCGCCGAGCTGGAAACCAGGAAGACCGTGCTTTC
>JAUYDJ010000129.1 GCA_030690025.1 Chloroflexota bacterium
TGTGCTGATGATACTGGCGCCAATCCTGGCCCAGCTGATTTACTTTGCCGTTTCCCGGAAGCGGGAATACCTGGCGGACGCTTCCTCAGCGCTCTACACCCGCTACCCGGAGGGGCTGGCTTCGGCGCTGGAGAAGCTGGCCACCTCCAATACCCAGGTGAAGGCGGCCAACCAGGCCACCGCGCCCATGTACACCATCAACCCCTTCCAGAAGAAGGGCATGTCCATGAGTAACCTCACCAGCACCCACCCGCCGATAGCGGAGAGAATCCGCATCCTGCGCTCCATGGCCGGGGTCTCACCGGCCGACTACGAGCAGGCTTACCGCAAGATAAAGGGTAAAGGGATTATGCCGCCCTCCGCCCTGACCGCCGCCGGTACGGTGGGCATAAGAGCGGCCTCAGACGAGGCTGGAGCCGTGGAAGAAGCCCCGGCGAAAGTGGAACGTGCTCGTGAGACCTCCGACCTGATGTGGCGCATGAGCGACTATAAGACCATCGACTGCGACTGCGGTACGCGGCTGAGAGTGCCGCCTGCCTTCCGCGGCAGAAGCATCCAGTGCCCCCACTGCGGACGAATCCACCAAGTCTAGCGAACCGCCTCGGCCAGCACCGGCTCCGGTAGCGCTAAGTCTTCCTCAAGGTCAGGCAAAAAGGAGGACTGCTTCTCGAAAGAGGTCATGCCCTACTGCCGCTTGCCAAAATCACATCAAATCGCCACTTGTCCTCCATAATTCCTCCACAGCGGTATCTTATGATGAAAATGTAAGGTTCGGAAAGGACCTTAACATCGAAGGAGGTATAAGATGAATAAGCGAGCCAAAATACTGGCGGCAACCCTGGTCCTGGCCGGTCTGCTGGCGGTTTCCGTGACAGGCGTTGCCCTGGCTGCTGGCCCCAACAGTCCTGACGGCGCACCCCTGAACTGCGGCGGAATGGGCTGCTCAGACACGGTCAGCGAGCTGCTGGGGCTGACCCCGCAGGAAATTCAGACTCAGCGGCAGGCGGGCAAAAGCCTGGTCGAGATTGCCGCCGCCAAGGGCGTCACCGAGAACGCCCTGGTAAATGCCATCATGGCTGCCAAGAAAGAAGCAGTCCAGGCGCGGGTGCAGGCCGGCACGCTGACCCAGGAGCAGGCCAACCTGATGCTCCAGCAAATGGAACAGCGGACTAAAGAAGCAGTTAACCGCACCACCACTGGCCCATTGGCTGGTGAGCGGGGCTACGGCTGCGGCCAACCCGGTCAGGGCACCGGCCCCGGCATGATGAGAGCCTGGGGTCAGGGAACTGGCAATGGCGCGCCGGGGAACGGCACCGGCCCTGGCGGCATGAATCGCTGGGCAAGAAGCTAAATTAACCGTGTTTCGCTAAGCAGGATAGAGGCAGGCTAGAAGCCTGCCTCTATCTATTTGACAAATTTACCCCAGATAGTAAGATAAACATATACATCGGATAAATCTATGCCCGCTAAAAAGATACTGGTAGTTGATGACGAAAAGAAAATCGTCGCTATTGTGAGGGCCTACCTGGAAAGGGAAGGCTATCAGGTAATGACCGCCTATGAGGGCAAATCAGCCCTGGAGCTAGCGCGGAGACAGTCCCCCGACCTCATAATCCTCGACCTGATGCTGCCGGAGATAAGCGGCTGGGACGTCTGCCGCAC
Organism: Chloroflexota bacterium; assembly: GCA_030690025.1. Taxonomy (GTDB): domain Bacteria; phylum Chloroflexota; class Dehalococcoidia; order Dehalococcoidales; family JAUYDJ01; genus JAUYDJ01. The sequence goes on from JAUYDJ010000129.1 coordinate 1,663, forward strand.
CCTGCGCAAGGGGTCGGACGTGCCCATCATCATGCTGACGGCGCGGGATGAGACCACTGACAAAATCGTCGGGCTGGAGCTGGGGGCGGATGACTACGTGACCAAGCCCTTCGACCCCAAGGAGCTGGTATCACGGGTAAAAGCGGTGCTCCGGCGCTCTGAAGGCCGGACTGCGCCCGGAGGCCGTCTCAAAGTGGCCGACCTGACCATCGACCTCGACCGGCGGCTGGTGCGCCGGGGGGATAAAGACATCCAGCTGACCTCGCTTGAGTTTGACCTGCTCCGGGTACTGGCCGAAAACCCCGGCCGCGTTTACAGTCGGCTGCAGCTTCTGGACCGCGTCCAGGGCGACGCCTACGAAGGCTACGAGCGCACTATCGATAGCCATATCAAGAACCTGCGTAAGAAAATCGAGCCTGACCCGGGGCATCCCCGGTACATAGCTACCGTGCACGGCGTTGGCTACAAGCTGGAGGAAAACCGGGATGCGTAGTCTAAGCTGGAAACTCGGCGGGGCCCTGCTGCTGATAGTAATTGTCTCGGTGGGACTGATGGCTTATCTCACCAACCTCAGCACCACGCGGGAGTTTACCCAGTACGTATTGAGCGGCAACATGATGTATCTCCAGCGCGTGGACGACGTGCTGGGCCAGGTCTATTCCCGGACCGGGAACTGGGCTAATATTCAGAGCACGCTGGCGGAGCTGCTCAGGTCGGGAAGTGACCGCCTGATTGTGGCGGATGCCGGCGGTATAATCGTCGGTGACACGGCTAATGATTGGCTGGGCAAGACCGCCCAAGGCGTTAGCCTGGGCAACGGTACGCCCATCCTCGTTTCCGGGAAAGAGGTAGGCCAGCTCTATTTGCTGTCCTCCGCAACTGGCATGGGCCGCGGGCACATGGGCGGACGGACAGTAACGGCAGTGCCGCCGCCAGGTATTACCGGTGAGCAGGACTTCCTCAACCAGGTCAACCGCTCGCTGTGGACTACCGGGCTTATCGCCGCCGCCGTGGCATTACTGGTGGGCCTGCTGCTAAACCGTCAATTCACCCGGCCCCTCCACGCCCTCACCCGGGGCGCCAGCCAGATAGCTAAAGGTAACCTCGCTTACCGAGTAAAGGTGGGCTCGAAGGATGAGCTGGGAACCCTGGCGCAGTCCTTCAACGCCATGGCAGAAAGCCTGGACAGCAGTGAACAGGCCCGGCGCCGGCTGCTGGCCGATATTACCCACGAGCTGCGCACGCCATTGACGGTCATCGAAGGAACGGTTAACGGCATTATCGACGGCGTTTTTAAGCCTGACCGCGACCATCTGGGTTCGATAAAAGAAGAGACGGCGCTGCTTACCCGGCTGATTGGCGACCTGCGCGACCTTTCCCAGGCGGAATCAGGGCAGTTGAAGCTGGAACTGGCACCAAGCAACGTCGCCGACCTGGTGCGCCGCAAGCTGTCACAGACGGAACTGGCCGCCCGGGAAAAGGACATCCGGCTCAAGCTGGACGCCCGCGAAGTGCCTGATATCATGGTTGACCCGTCCCGGCTGGAGCAGGTCATCGCCAACCTGCTGACCAACGCTATCCGCCACACGCCCTCGGGAGGCAGCATTACGGTCGCCATCGACCCCATAGCGGCCGACAGCCGCCACCAGGTTGATAGACCCAGCCTGCTAATCTCGGTGGCCGATACCGGCGAGGGTATTCCCCCGGAACACCTGCCCCACATCTTCGAGCGGTTTTACCGGGTGGAGACTTCGCGCTCGCGCAGCGAGGGCGGTGCCGGCCTGGGCCTGGCCATCGTCAAGCAGATGGTGCAGGCGCACGGCGGCAAGGTCTGGGTGGAAAGCGAACCCGGCAAAGGCAGCATATTTTATGTAGCTCTCCCGCTATAGAATCTTTATTGAGGAGAAGCAGTTGCTACTTGAGCTAAGAGTCAAAGGCCTCGGCATCATCGAAGAGATAAACTGGAGCCTGGGCCAGGGGCTGAACGTTATTACCGGCGAGACCGGGGCTGGGAAATCCCTGGTGATTGACGCCGTGGAAGCGCTGCTGGCCGGGAGAGTGGACGAGGCCGTAATCCGTCACGGCGACGAGGCTGCCCGGATTGAGGGGGTATTTGCTGTTACGCATAATTTGGCGCAGCTCAAGAAACTGCTAGCCGAGAAAGGCCTGGATGGCGGAGAGACACTGGTGATAAACGGCGAGTTCCGCCGCCAGGGTCGCAGCGTGGTGCGGGTGAATGGCACCGCCGTGCCCCGGGCTGTCCTGCACCAGCTCGGGCGCTGCCTGATCGATGTCCACGGCCAGAGTGAGCACCTGTCCCTGCTGGACAAGAAATACCAGCTCGATTTCCTGGACACTTACGCCCACAGCCTGGCGCTGCGGGATAGCTTCAACGCCCGGATGACGGAGCTGGCTAAAACCGAACAGGAGATCAAGGCGCTGATTGACGCCGAAAAAGACCTCGCCCGCCGCCAGGAGTTCCTGCGCTTTCAAATCGAGGAGATAAGCCGGGCCAGATTGCGGGACGGCGAGGAGGAAGAGCTGGAGAGGGAACGCAACCTGCTCACCTTCAGCGAGAAACTGAAAGCCCTCTCTTACGGGGCTTACCAGGCACTCCAGGGAGAGGACATATCCGAACCGGCAGCTCTGGCCGGGTTGAACAAAGCGGTGCAGATGATGAAGAAGCTGGTGGAGATTGACCCGGCGCTGAAAGCGCAGCTGGGCTTCCTCGAAGAGACCTTTTACGGACTGGACGAGGCGGCGCGGGATATCCGCGCCTATCACGACCGGCTGGAGTACGACCCCAAGCGGCTGGAAGAGGTAGAGTCGCGGCTAGAGCTAATCCGCAGCTTGAAGAAAAAATATGGCGATAGTATCGCCGAAATCCTGAACTACCTGGAAAAGGCACAGACCAACCTGGATGGGTTCGTCCACTCCTCGGAAAGGCGCGCCGGGCTGGAGCAGACCTGCGCCGCGCTCAAGCAGGAAATGGGGCGCTTGGCCAGCGAGCTTTCCCAGAAACGTGTCAGGGCGTCCAAAAAGCTGGTCGCCCAGGTAAAAAAAGAGCTCCGCGATTTGAACATGTCACAGGTTGAGTTTGAGGTGTCCATCAGCCGGGTTAATGCCGCGGATGGCATCCCCTTGCCC
>JAUYDJ010000218.1 GCA_030690025.1 Chloroflexota bacterium
TTGTTCAGTATTGATAAAATAAGAGGGGCGTTAGCCCCTCTTATCCTCCGATTCGTAAGCAGAGATTTCAAGCCAAGCTAGACTCCGGCCAGAGCCAGTTTGTCCCAGACTACCGATTCCAAATCAAAGATAGGGCCGTCCGTGCAGACCTGCTTCAGGCCGTCTCTGGTGCGCACGGTGCAGCCGTAGCAGGTGCCAATACCGCATCCCATCCTCATCTCCAGGGAAATCTGCACCGGCCGGGTGGGTTTGCAGGCTGCCAGCGACTGGTACATTGGCGTAGGCCCGCAGGCAAAGACCTGGTCGGCCCAGATAACGGAGTCGGCAAGGCAGTCGGTTATGAAGCCCTTTTTGCCGGCAGTGCCGTCGTCGGTGGCGGTGATTACCTCGATATCGCGCGGCAGTAAGCGCTTGGGGTAAAGCTGTTTGGCCGTGGCCGCACCCAGGAGCAGCTTGACCGATTTGCCGTTGCTGACAGCCTGCTGCGCCAGGAAACACAGCGGGGCAATACCAATACCGCCGGCCAGCAGCAGCAGGTCGCGTGACGCAGGTTTAACGGTAAAACCATTGCCCAGCGGCCCGAGAAGGTCGACTTTCTCGCCGGCTTTGCGTTGAGCCAGCCACCGGGTGCCTTCTCCGAGTATGGCATAAAGCAGGGCGAACCTGGCCTTGCCATTGTCACCGGCTACCTGGTGAATACTGAGCGGGCGGCGCAGGGTGTGGCTGCCGCAGCGCACCATGACATACTGGCCGGGCTGGGCGGCAGTTACAATCTCGGGGGAGTCCAGCCAGGTGAGGTAGACCCCGGGCATGGTCTCTTTGCTGGAGATAACGGAGGCGTTTACCTGTTTCATATTCACTCCTTTCGACGGTATTCGGGTAAGGGACGGGCGCTGTAGACCTGGTGTGTGCCGTTAGCCAGCGCTTCTACTGAGGCGCGGGCGGTATCCAGCGAGGTAAAGCAGGGAATGTGCTTCTCGGCGGCAGCGCGGCGGATTTGGAAGCCATCTTTTAACTGGACGCGCCCGCCGCTGATGGTATTGATGACGCCGCTGACCGTGCCATCATTTATAATATCGACAATGTTGGGGTGCCCCTCACTGAGTTTCTTGCTAATCATCTTCACCTGCAGCCCCACGGCCTCGATGAGGGCGGCGGTGCCCTCGGTGGCATAGAGCTTGTAGCCCAGCGAGGCCAGCTTGCGGATAATAGGCAATGCCTCCGGTTTATCGCGGTCGGCGATGCTGAGCAATATCGCGCCGTGAGGCGGCAGCATCATGCCGGCAGCCAGCAGGGCCTTGGTAAGGGCGGCGTCAAAGGTGTAGTCGATGCCCATCACCTCGCCGGTGGACTTCATCTCCGGGCCGAGGTGGGTATCCACGCCGGGCAGCTTTGACATGGAGAAAACGGGGGCCTTGATGGCGACCAAGGGCTGCACCGGCCACAGGCCGGTCTGGTAGCCCTGCGCCTTGAGGCTCTGGCCGAGCATCACCTTGGTGGCCACGTTGACCAGGGGCACGCCGGTAACCTTGGAGATAAACGGCACGGTGCGGCTGGCCCGCGGGTTTACCTCAAAGACGTAGATGGTGGAAGTCTCCCCTTCACGCATGATAACGCACTGGATATTCATCAGTCCCTTGATTTTAAGGGCCACGCCGATGCGGATGGCGTAGTCGACCAGGGTGTCTACCTCCAGTTTGGTCAGGTTTACCCCGGGATAGACGGTCATGGCATCTCCGCTGTGGACGCCGGCCCGTTCGATATGCTCCATTATACCCGGAATCAGCACCGATTCGCCATCGCTGATAGCGTCCATCTCCACCTCTTTGCCCTGCATATATTTATCAATGAGGATTGGGTGCTTGCTGTCCAGCTCGATGGCCAGGCCCATGTAGCGCACCAGCTCGGTGGCGTTGTGCACTATCTCCATGGCCCGGCCGCCCAGGACATAGCTGGGGCGGATGAGCACCGGGTAGCCGATGAGCTTGGCCACTTTCAGGGCCTCATCCACCGACTTAACGCCGGCGCCGGGCGGCTGGGGGATACCCAGCTCATCAAGGAAACGCTCAAATTTACCGCGGTCGCTGGCAATATCAATCGCCTCGGCGCTGGAGCCCAGGATGGGCATGTTGCTCTGCGAAAGGGGCTGCGACAGGTTGATGGCGGTCTGGCCGCCGAACTGGACGATGGACGCCGGCGCCGTCTTGTCCGCCGACTGGCTTTCGTTTTCCAGGATGTCACGCAGGCTTTCCTCGTCGAGAGCTTCAAAGTAGAGGCGGTCGCTGGTATCAAAGTCTGTGGAGACGGTCTCCGGGTTGGAGTTGACCATGATGCTCTTATAGCCGGCCTCCTGCAATGCCCAGGCGGAGTGGACGCTGCAGTAGTCGAACTCAATGCCCTGGCCGATGCGGATAGGCCCGCTGCCGATAACGACCGCTTTATTGCCGTCCAGTGGCGAGGCTTCATTCTCCTGCTCGTAGGTGCTGTAGAAGTAGGGGGTAGCCGCGTCGAACTCGGCGGCGCAGGTATCCACCATCTTGTATACCGGGCGTATATTCCAGTCATGGCGCAGCTCGCGGACCTGTTCGGGAAGGCGGTCGGCGAGGGTACCAATCTGCTCATCAGAGAAACCGCGACGTTTAGCCTGCCGGAGCAGTTCCGGAGTCAATGGCTGGGTCAGCAGTTGTTTTTCCATGCCGACGATGTTCTGGAGCTTACCGATAAACCACCGGTCAATCTTGGTGCGGTCGGCGATGGCTTCGGGTTTTATGCCTCTTCTGAGCGCAGCCATGATGGCCCACAGCCGCAGGTCGGTGGGTTGGAGCAGGTAAGATTCGATATTGCTGCTAAGCTC
>JAUYDJ010000005.1 GCA_030690025.1 Chloroflexota bacterium
GGACAACCCAGTCGCGTTCCCGGAGTGTGATAAGGGTCCCAGGAGCATAAAGTGTTCTAGTCGTTGGCCTTGGGCTCCTGGTTCTGAGACGTATTGCCGATGACAAACTGTACTCGCATATTAATACGGAAAGCAGGAAACGTCAAACGAGACGGCCGGAAAGTACCATTTGCGAAATTGAGGTTACCGTTCGGATAAGGTTCCACCTATCGTACAGTACCGCCCACCATGCTAGATTTGAACCATGGCAAAGATCAGATTAGGCGCCAAGCGGGTGCACGACCCATCTTATCGCGTATTTTTAACTTTAATCGTTTGAAGCTCGATTTCATGCCGACATTTTGCCGACAAACTGCTTACCACTCGACGTCAAAGGACATCACCCTAAGGCATAACAACCCCACCGGCATGAAACCAGACAATAGCACTAGTCATATGGAGTAATCTAACGGCACATCGTGCCCCTTACTTTTAATCAGGTGCCCCTGTTCCTAAATAGACTGACTGCCCTGAGTGCGCCAAGATAGCTAACGAAGGCCCACGCACGCAACGTTACGGCATGATGCGGAACGACTCGTTATGTTCCCATCGGCCGGGGCCCCAAGGTATGACGCCGTCGGTCAGGCCTGTTCCGCCGCCATGGTGCGGCTGAAATCACGCCCCGCTGAGCCTGCGCCGCGAGGCTGCTGCGCAGGATGCGAAAATTGGCCCCTCTGCCGTGCCCGCCAATAGCAAAACATTAGCTGGCGCTCTCCACCGGCTAAATTCTTCAACTGAGGGTCGTGCACAAAGGCGTTAACATGGCCCCGGGGCGCCGCAAGGCGTGCGGAGATCTTGGCCCGCAATCCGCCGGGAAGTTCGTATCAAGCTAGGGGATCAAATACTAGACTCTTATTTCTTTCACTCGACCAATCCGGCCATCCTCTAAACGGACCTTGATGCCGTGGGGGTGAACCGGCGAGCTGGTCAAGATATCTTTGACTATGCCTTCGGTGAGTTTTCCTGACGGCTGGTCGCTCTTCAACACTATCGCCACCCGCAAGCCGGGTCTTATATTGGTTCGATTTGTACCGTTCATATTGCCACTCCCTTGCTGCCCTATCGTACCATATCCAGGCGAAGCCTTGTCGCCGTCAGAATACCTGGTTTACGCAGGCCACGCTCGGTTGACGTGTTAGAGCACCTGGTAATCACGCCGCTAGGTACGGGACTGGAGTGCCCTTATCTTGATAGAGAAATGATGGATAGTGGCCGGACCGACACTCATCGCGGTTCAGCCAACGAATCGCCAATGGACAGAACCAGACCTGTACGGCCTTGGTGGCCTACGGTGCTCCGGTTCCGCTGGCTTTTACCGGCGGGCTCGGCAGAGACGAACGCAGGCGAGTCCCTGACGAAGTCGGCCGCCCCGGCTAAGACTTGAGCCGGTAGCGTAGAGTCACCGTGTAGGTCACCGGAGCCCGATAGTAGGCGGCAATGTCCTTGGGGTCGCCCTCCAAAAGGTCGATCTGTATGGGTCTATTTCCGATTTCGATGGCGCCGTGAAGTCTCTTCAGACCGTCATGGTCGGTATAGGGCAGCGCCTTGGCCGGAGCGAAGGTGAAAACACGCTGGTTTACCGTTTCCATCTGAATCAGATCTTCCTCATCCCAGTCATAAACGTCCGCGGGGGGACTGCAGGCAAACAGTTGCAGCCGATATGGGATGCTCGCGTCCGAAGCGTAGACCTGGATATCTTCGATCAATATGTCACTGGCCTCTATGTCCATCTCGAAAGACGCGCACGTTTCCGGTATGGGCAGCTTCCACTGGTCAAAGGCTACCGGGGTTGCTGTCACCTCCTGGCGAGATTCGATTAGGCCCGGACCCCGCTCGGCACCCGGCCCGGTCGAGATGTACCGGCGGCGTCAAGGCGGTGGTCGATGTATCCCCGGGCTCGGCCGGCAAGGACAAGCTGGCATCATCCATACGGCCCAGCAACTCCACCAGCTTCCGTCTTTCGGCCGTGGGCACAGCGGTGGCCGTGACGTAACGAAGCCATCTATGGCTTTCTCCAGATGCTCGCCGCTTACCGAGGTATAGATCTGGGTAGTATTCAGGTCGCTGTGGCCAAGAAGCTCCTGCACCACCCGGATATTCACCCCCAGCTCGAGCAGCCGGGTGGCGAAGGCGTGGCGGAGGTCATGCGGCTTAAGGCCCGGCCGGCCCACCGCCGCGGCGTACTTCTTGACCACGTGATATATTACCCCCTCCCCCACGCCCAACACCACCTCATCGGCTGGCTTGCCTGCACAGAAAGGTCGTATCGCCTCGGCCAAGGCCCGGGTCATCGGCACGGTCCGGTCGCGGTCGCCTTTACCGCGGAAGCGCAGGGCCTTTTCACCAACGCCGCCCACCCTCAGGCTGACCGTCTCACCCCGCCTCAGCCCGGCGTGGGCCATGAGCAGCAATATCAGGTAGTCACGCGGCCGGTCCTTGGCCCGCGTCAGCAAAGCCTGCACTACGCTGGCCTCGATATAGGGCGGAGCATGGCGCGGCACCCGGACGGGAAAGACCAGGCTCTCGCCGCGCCAGGCATGGAAGCCCTGGAGCGCGGCCCGGTAGACGCGCAGGGTGGACGGGCTGAAATTCTGCTCGCGGAGATGGGCCAGGAAGATCTTGGACAGCTCGATGGTGGGCCGGTTGCCCTGCAGCGCCTTCTGGTACTGCAGCAAGGCGCCGCGGTAGCGGT
>JAUYDJ010000138.1 GCA_030690025.1 Chloroflexota bacterium
CTAGTGTAGTGTCTTACAAATGTCTTTACAGTCTCTGTCATTCCGGACTTGATCCGGAATCCATGTTTGCCCCTGGATTCCAGCCTGCGCTGGAATGACATCAACATCCATCATACGTCAAGATATATACGAGACACTACACCAGGACCTGCTTCGACTACACGGTAGTAAATTCTAATCTGGAATTAAGCGTCTCTTAACGCTGGGATAAGCTTTGTCTAGTACAATTGGACGAAAGGAGAGAAGGGAGTCAATTGAACGAGGAACTTCAACTGCATGATACCTACGCTTATGGACTGTGGGCTGCCGTAGCCTTCAATGTCCTTTTCATCCTTGTGTTTGCTTTGAGCTTTCTGGCACCGCGAAAAAAGCGAGAGTGGCGTTCGATGGGGCTGTTAACTGCCTTCCTGGTGGCCCTCTTTACCGAAATGTTCGGTTTTCCTTTAACCGTTTATGTCCTGACTTCGATGCTGGGCAATCGCTATCCCGTAGCTAATCCCCTGTCACACGGCAATGGTCACCTCTGGGGAGTATTTCTCGGGAATTGGAGCACGGTTTTCTGCAACCTTGGCAATGTATTTATGCTCGGTGGGATTGTGGTGATGGGTATCGGCTGGCGCAAGATACATAAGGCCAGGGGCGAACTGGTAACTGACGGCATTTACAGACTGGTGAGGCATCCCCAATACGTGGGGCTTATTCTGGTTGTAGCCGGTATGCTCCTTCAGTGGCCAACCATCATCACGATGCTGATGGCACCGGTCATGGTCGCCGCATATGTCTGGCTGGCAAAGAGAGAGGAGAAGGAGTTGGAACAAAGCTTTGGTGAAAGGTACCGGAGATATAAGGAGAGGACACCCGGGTTCTTTCCCGTATTTGGCAAAGGGCGCGTCCAGACTATTGAAGGCGCCTTTGGCCCGACAAGAGACCGTGGGCTTTAGATAGAAGGAGGAGATAAAATGGGATATTCTGAAAAGGGTGTGAACATCCAGTTCACTGATAAGGCGTTGACATTCATTAAGACAAGAAGGTTGAACAATCCGCTGGTCCTGGTAAATATGGGCTTTAGGTCAGGCGGCGGTGGCGGCGGTGGCTGCAGCGGCGGCGGTGGCGGCGGTGGCGGGTGTGGCGAAGGCGAATCCACCACCTCTATACCGTATGCCAACGTGGTGATGGTTGACGGCGGGAACCCTGGCGCCGACTTCGTGAAGGTTGATACCGAGGCGGGAGTTCCGGTCTATATGGCTAAGGCAGCCTTCAACAGGGCTAAGCGGAGCGGAAATCCACTCTTCATCACGCTAAAGGGGCTCGTTATGAAGAAACTGAGCCTGGAGGGACTGGACCTGACTCCCTCGGCCGACCAGAACTCTCAGAAGGAGGCCAGCCGCCACCAAGACCCCTCAAAGTAATGCAATTGCCCCCACTTCCCTGCAGTATGCTGATTACTCAGGGGGCCAGCCACACTGTTTGATAAAGGAGTTGCACAAAGATGAGTGATTTAAGAATGGGCGCGGCGCTATGGGACGATGAGCTGCCCCAGTTGAAAGTGGTGGAGAAGATACTTAAACTGAAAGAAGAAAGAAATGCGCTGATTCTAGCCCACAACTATCAGAGCGCTGAGATTCAATTTGTCGCTGACTACGTTGGGGATACTCTATCCCTATCAATGCTGGCAAGGGACGCAGAACAACCTATCATCGTCTTCTGCGGCCCCGACTTCATGGTCGAAACGGCCAAAATCCTGGCTCCCGACAAAATCGTCCTGTACGCGAATGATAATGCCAGGTGTCCCATGGCCGCGATGATTACACCCGAAGACTTGAGGACTTTGAAGAAGACTCATCCGAATGCTAAAGTAGTCGGCTACATCAACACGTCGGCGGAATGCAAGTGCGAGATGGATATTTGCTGCGCCTCTGCCAATGCGGTCAAGATAGTCAGGTCATTGGATGCCGAAGATATTATCTTTGTGCCCGACCAGAACCTTGGCTCGTATGTGAGGAGGATGGTGCCGGAAAAGACCATACTGATATGGTCGGGCTTTTGTTCTGTCCATCACATGATTCATAAGGAGGACGTCCTGGACCTGGCCCGCGCTCACCCGCGTGCCCGGATTATTGTGCACCCGGAATGCCGGCCCGAAGTAGTAGATTTGGCCGCTGCCGTGCTCTCCACCGACGGCATGATAATGTATGCCGCAAGCTCTGAGGACCGGGAATTTATCGTTGTAACCGAACTGGAGGTGGTCAATCGGATGATAGAGGACAACCCGGATAAGGAGTTCCATGGCATCGAGAAAGCCTACTGCCGAACCCAGAAGAAAGTAAAGCTGGAGAACGTTCTAAAGTCCTTGGAAACATTGGCACCGGAGGTCAGCCTGCCTGGTGATGTTATCGAGAGAGCCAGGCTCCCCATCGAAAGAATGCTGGCAGTCGGTAGAGCCGAACTGGCGACACAGGGTGTGAAGCATGATACCTAGACATTGCCGCGAGGTAAGTGTGAAGAAAGTCCCCTTTCCTATAACCAAGCGAAACATCATAGCAGAGGTCGCCGGCAAGTCGGCGTATATAAACACCAACTACATGGTGCTCAATAACGGCCCGGACTGGGCGGTGGCGAAAGTACATAAAGCCAGGGAACAGGGACTATTTCAGAAGATTGATGCCCTGGACATCATATCCATGCCCGGTGACACAATGTACCTGGAAAAGCCGGAGGTGGATGTGCAGAATGCCAGCGTCATGGTAAGAATGGCAGAAGAGATGGGAAAGGACGCCCTGGTGGTAAAGGGCAAGTTTGAGCACATATCCTTTATCTACAAGGAAAAGACCACGCCCGTTGTCGTATTTGACGTAGTGCCGCCTAACCCACCCAAGATTGTAGAGCTGGCCGAGGCGGCCCTTGCCACGGGAAGAATAAGGAAACCCATCAGAATTATCCCGAAAATTCTGGACCTGAACGAACTGGCCCGGACGAGAAACACAAAATACGTCATGTTCCCCTGCTATGCCGCAGCACTATCCGGTGTGAAAGGTGGGGAAGATGCTTTCTATCTCGACCAGATACCCGGTTTGAAAGCGCCTGTAAGTGAGATAACGCTGGTTGGCTGCGAGCTGTCGATGAGGATTTTCACTTCTCTCTACGGAGAAAAGCCGGCTTACATGGAGCTGTGCCCGAAGAAACTGGTCCACACTGTCTCCGAGCCTTGTCTGTGCCGGTGCTGCGTGGTTGACGAAGGGCACGGAATTGAGGGCAATGCCGCATACGTACCCTGGGGTGCTTCCATAGGCGAGGTTGAGGAAGCAATCATAGACTTGCTTGGATTGGAGCTTGACCAGACTCTTCAAGACGATGGCAGCGTGGGAGTAGATGAATTTGGAGTTCGAACTGGGGCCGATGCGCCCGCCGAGTGAAGCGCGCTCGCTGCCGATCAGAGTGACTCG
>JAUYDJ010000066.1 GCA_030690025.1 Chloroflexota bacterium
ACCGCTAAGAACGTATCCCGGATATACATGCCCGGCATTGACGTCAAGGATGAACCTTTCCTGGCCTGGGATGGCAAGGTCAGGTTCGTCGGCCAGGAGGTCGCGGCAGTAGCCGCCACCGAGGAGTCCATCGCCGAGGAAGCCCTCGAGCTGATAAAAGTCGAATATAAAGAGCTGCCCCCGGTGCTTTCCGTCGAGGATGCCATCAAGCCGCGCGCCCCGCAAATCCATGACGAGGTGCTGGTGCTCCAGTCTGACCCGGAGAACTATGCGCCGCAAAAGATTAAGAACAACATCGCCTTTGAAGTAGTCTACGACCGCGGCAACCCCGCTGAAGGCCTAAAAGAGGCTGACGTCATCGTGGAAGAGGATTTCAAATACACCAATGTCGTGGCCGCTTACATGGAGCCGGACGGCTGCGTGGCCAGCCATGACGTTGGTTCCGGCAAGCTTACCCTCTGGGTAACCAGCCAGTGGCCCTCCAACATACGGGACGTCATTTCGCGGAACCTCAAGCTCCCCCTGAACCGCGTCAGGGTTATCCAGGAAGCGGTGGGCGGGGCCTTCGGCTCCAAGTTCACCGCTCTCCAGCTCCACCACTGCGCCGCCGAGCTGTCCATCCGGACGGGCCGCCCGGTCAAGCTCATCCGCACCCGCACCGAGGACATGATGCTGATGCGGTCCCGCGGCGATATGACGCTGCGCATGAAGCTGGGCGCTAAAAAAGATGGCACACTTACCATCGAGATGACCGATATTCTGGTGGACAACGGCGCTTACCAGTACATGATGCGCCGCCGCTCGCTGCACATGCTGGAGCGGAATGACGCCCTCTACCGCTTCGCCAATGTCAAGCACTCCTTCAAGAACATCTACACTAACAAGCGGGTAAACGGCACCTACCGCAGCTTCGGGGATGCCCAGATGTCCTGGGCACGCGAGCAGCTGATGGACGTGCTGGCCGAGAAGCTGGGCATGGACCCGATAGCACTCAGGTTGAAAAACGCCACCCGGACCGGCGATATTACGCCCAACGGCTGGTTTATCCGCAGCTGCGGCCTTACCGACTGCCTCAAGCAGGCGAGTGCGGCGGTAGACTGGAAGGAAAAGAGAAAGAACAAGCAGCCCGGCCGGGGCATCGGCGTGGGCTGTATGTGCCATGAGACCGATGACCGGGCCTCGGACGGTTTCTACGGCACGGTAACCCACATCAAGCTGCTTGAAGACGGCACCGCACAGGTGCTGGTGGGCGAAGCCGAATACGGGAATGGCGTGCATAACGCCGTGGCCATGGTCGTCGCCGAAGAGTTGGGCATACCCATGGAGAATATTGAAATAGTGCCGCAGGACACGGATAGAGTCCCCTGGGGCTGGGGCGCGCTCGGCTCACGCATCATGGCGGCCGCCGTCAACGGCACCTATCTCGCCTGCCAGGACACTAAAAAGCAGATTCTCGAGGTCGCCGCCATTTTGTTGAAGACCAAACCGGAGAACCTCGAGTTCAAGAAGGGTAAAGTCACCGTCATCGGTTCACCCAGAAAGTCGCTCACGCTGCCCCAGATTGGCAACTTCGGCGTACACCGGATGGGCGGCTCGATGATAATCGGTAAGGGCGTGGAGGAGCGCTGGGAGACCGAGTACGTGCTGAAGAGCACCCATCCCACGCACTACGGACGGGGCGTTGACGCTACCTACTACGATACCACTATAGCCGAGGTGGAGGTCGACCCCGAGACCGGCCAGGTCAAGCTGCTCAATGTGGTCGTCGCCGATGATTGCGGCAAGGTGATTGACCGCCGGCAGCTCGAAGGGCAGGTAGATGGCGCCACCACGCAGGGCATTGGCGCCGCCCTTCTGGAAGGCATCGTCCTCGATACCCGGGGCAAGGTGATGAACGCCAACTTCGATGATTACCGGGTGCCGCTGGCCACCAACGTGCCCCCCATCCAGCGCATCTTCGTGGAAAGCATTGACCCCGGCTTTGCCTACGGCTGCAAAGGCGGCGGCGAATCAGCCGGCATCGGCTCGGTAGCCCCGGCCATCGCCAACGCCATCTACGACGCCGTGGGAGTCAGAATCAAGATACCGCCTATGGCCGGAGAGCCAATCCTGAGAGCACTGGCTGAAAAAGGAGGTGCCTAAATGCGAGATTTCGACTATTTTGAACCGAGGTCTGCCGACGAGGCCGTCTCGCTGCTGGTCAAATACGGGGATGCCGCCAAGCTCATTGCCGGCGGCACTGACCTTGTGGTAAGAATGATAGCCGGTAGCCGCCGGCCTAAATACATAATCAATATCAAAGCTGTGCCCGGGCTTGATTACATCGATTGCAGCGGTGACGTGATAAAAATCGGCGCTACCACTACCATGCGCGCCATCGCCACCTCGGCGGAGCTTAAGAAAAAATGCCCTCAAATCGTCGAGGTTGCCCGGCAGTTTGCCTCAGTTACCATTGCCAACATGGCCACCATCGGCGGCAACTTGTGCAACGCCTCACCCGCCGCCGATACCGGCGCGCCGCTCGTTGTCCTGTCCGCTAAGGCTCAGATTACCGGGCTGGAAGGCACCCGGACGGTGCCGGTGGAGGGGTTCTTCACCGGGCCGGGCAGCACCGTGATGCAGCCCTACGAGCTCCTGACGGAAATCCAGATACCGGTGCCCCCGGCGGCATTCAAATGGGCATATATCAAACACGGCATAAGGTCGGTCTCCGACCTGGCATTGACCACCGTGGCCGTGCTGGTGAACATCAAGAATGGTATTTTTGTTGACGCCCGCGTTGCCCTGGGCGCGGCCTACCCTACGCCCATGCGGGCCACCCAGGCTGAAGCCGCCCTGAAGAACAAAAAGGCCACTGAAGCAACGGTGGAGAAAGCCGCCGCCCTGGTCAGGGAGCAGTGCTGCCCCATCTCCGATGTCCGGGCCAGTGCCGACTACCGGAAGCAGATTGCTTACGTCCTGACCCGGCGGGCCTTGATGTCGTGCTTGAATTCTAAGTAGGAGGATGACGGTGAGACAGCTAATACGATTGATAGTGAACGGTGAGCCTAACGAGGTGCTGGTGAAACCCAGTGACACCCTGCTGTATGTCCTGCGAGAGAAGCTCGGCCTGACGGGCACCAAGCACGGCTGTGATAGCGGTAAATGCGGTTCCTGCACCGTCCTCCTCGATGACAAACCGGTGCGGTCATGTTTGACGCTGGCCATCAGCGTAAGGGATAGAGAACTCACCACCATTGAAGGGCTGGCCCGGAACGGTGACTTACATCCGCTGCAGAAAGCCTTTATCGAAAACGGGGCGGTGCAGTGCGGCTTTTGCACCCCGGGCATGATTATGTTCGCCAAGGCGTTTTTGGAAGAGAATCCCAAACCGCGCGAAGAGGAAATCAGGAAGGCATTATCGGCCAATATCTGCCGCTGCACCGGCTACGTCAAGATTATCGAAGCTATTCAAGCGGCAGCTAAAGAGATGCAATAGTCCGGCAATAGGTCATGTGCCGTGGCTCAGGCGGGCGACCAGGTGCACCGGCAGGTGGTACTTCATCATTTTCGCCTGGGTGGTGTCAATGTCATATTCCACCCGGTAAATCCTGATTATCCCGCCTTCGGTTTCATAGATGGCATAGCTGGCCCGCGGGTCGCCGTCACGGGGTTGCCCCACGCCTCCCGGATTGATAATCATCCGGTCTTTGCCTACCGATAGGCCGATTCCCGGCAGCAAGCGGTCGACCGAACACTCGCCGGCCATGTTACTCTTGAAGACCAGTGGGATATGCGAATGCCCCACCAGGCAATACGGCGTCTTGAAATAGGCAAAATTATCTTTAGCGATGCTGGTTGATAAAACATACTCCCAGACAGGCTCGCGGGGGCTGCCGTGCACCAGGGTAAAATCCCTCTTCTCGATGACCTGCGGTAGACCCGTCAGGTATTCTACATCTTCAGGCTGTAGCTGCTTGCCCGTCCAGTGCGCCGCCGCGGCGGCGTCAGGATTAAAATAGGATGTGTCCAGCTTGCCGATAGCCGCCAGGTCGTGGTTGCCGACCACACAGACACCGTGCTGTTCCCGCAACAACTCGATGCACTCATGTGGCTCAGGCCCGTAGCCGACCACGTCGCCCAGGCACCACATTTCCTCCACCCCACCCCGCTGCTTAATATCATTCAGCACCGCCGTAAAAGCGGCCAGGTTGGAATGTATATCAGCCAGGAAAGCGTAACGCATTTCAGAAACTATAGCATGTTTTACCGCAGATTTCTAGAGGCGGTTGTTCCCCAGATACGCTGCGTGTTATAATCAGTCCTGCTATGAAAGTCTCCGAACTGGGCGAAGTCGGGCTGATTGAACGCCTGTCCAAAATTGTTGCCCGCTCGCGGCAGGATAACGCCCCAGCCTGGCAACAGCTACTTACCGGCATCGGTGATGACGCCGCCGCCTGGCGCGGTGACGCCCCCATTCAGCTCGCCACCGTTGATTCCCTGATTCAGGATATCCACTTCCGCCTGGGCATGGCCTCCTGGCGGGAGCTGGGCTGGAAGGCCCTGGCCATCAACCTCAGCGATATCGCCGCTATGGGTGGCGAGCCTCGCTACGCCCTGGTGTCGCTGGCCGTGCCTGACTCTACCGAAGTAGATGATGTTATCGCTTTATACGAAGGTATAATGGAACTCGCCCGGCCTTCCGGTGTGGCTATCGTCGGCGGCGATACCAATAACGCCGCTATAATCGTTATTGACGTCACAGTCATCGGTTGCGCCCAGGAAAAGCTCCTTACCCGCGCCACGGCTCAGCCCGGTGACCAGATTGCCGTTACCGGCTACCTGGGCACGGCCGCCGCCGGCTTACAGATGCTCACGCAGGGACTTAAATTCGACCCCGAAACTACTAACCTCTTGAGGCAAGCCTTCCTCAAGCCCGTTCCCCGGGTAGCTGAAGGCCAACTGCTGGTGAAGCACGGCGTCAGGACCGCCATCGATATTAGCGACGGCCTCATTGCCGACCTGCACCATGTCTGCCGGGCCAGCCGCGTCAGCGCCCGCATAGACGTCGACCTTGTGCCTATCCACCCGGCGGTCAAAGCCAGCTTCGGCGAGAAAGCGCGGGATATGGCCCTTTCGGGCGGTGAGGACTACGAGCTGCTGTTTACCGGCCCAGCAAAGGTCATTAGTAAGGTAAAGACAGCCGCGTCCTGCCCGGTCACCATCATCGGCGAAATCACCGCCGGCAAGCCCGGCCAGATAGCTTTGACTGACCGCCGCGGCAAACCCTACGAGCTGGGCAAGGACGGCTGGGAGCACTTCGTCAGCAAGACATCGGCAAAGAAAGCATGAGCGACATCGAGCTAATCACCCATAGCCCGGAGGAGACCCAGAAGCTGGGCGTCTACATCGGAGAGTCCGCTCAGGCCGGTGACATCTACCTGCTGACCGGCGGCCTGGGGACAGGGAAGACCTACCTCACCCAGGGCATCGCCTGGGGACTGGACATCGAGGAATACGCACTCAGCCCGACCTTTGTCATCGTCCGGGAGCTCCGCGGCCGGCTACCGCTATACCATATCGACCTGTACCGCCTCGACCGCGCCGAGGAGGTCGATGAGCTGGGACTTGATGAATATCTTTACCGGAACGGCGTCTGCGTCATCGAGTGGGCGGAAAAGGGGCTGAGTGTCCTACCGCCCGAGCACCTGCTGATTGAAATCAGCTATGTTGGTGAGACCGACCGCCGCTTCCGCTTCAAGCCCAGCGGCCAGCACTATGTCGACCTGGTTGACCGTCTCAAGTATTTTATCCCGAACCTGTAGAAAGGCTGGAATGTACCTCGCAATAGACACCTCGACCGATATGGCAAGCCTGGCCCTGCTGCAGGACGACAGTATCCTTGCCGAGCTGACCTGGCGCTGCGGGCGAAACCACACCACCGAGCTGCTGCCCCAACTGATGCACCTGTTGAGTCAGGCTAAGCTGAACATCAAAGCGGCAAGCGGCATAATCGTGGCCAGGGGGCCGGGCAGTTATAACGGGCTGCGCGTGGGCGTCAGCACCGCTAAGGGACTGGCCCTCAGCCTCGGTTGCCCGGTGGTCGGTGTCAGCACCCTGGAAGCCGCCGCCTACCCCTATGCCGCTACCGGCCTGCCCGTCTGCGCCATACTCGGCGCCGGCCGCAGCGAGATTGCTGCCGCCACATACCGGCAGCAACGCCATAGGTGGCACCAGCTTGTCGACGAGCATATAACCACTGTTGACGCCCTGTGTTCACAGATAACCAGTAAAACCGTGTTCTGCGGGGAAATCAGTCCACTTATGGCTGCCGAGCTTAAAGAGCGACTCAAGCAAAAAGCGATAATACCCTCTGCCGCCGCCAGGCTGCGGCGGGCTGGCTTTCTAGCTGAGCTAGGCATCAAAAGACTTGCCGCCGGCGACTTTGATGACCCGGCCACTCTCCAGCCAATCTACCTGCGCCGACCGCAAATTACTAAGGCAAAGCATCTATAAGAGCATTTATGTTAGATTCAGTCGAAAATCTAAAAGCGAAGGCCGTTATCTGGGACATGGACGGCGTCATTGTGGACACGGGGCGCTATCACTTCCGGGCCTGGCAGGAGGCGTTCCGCAAAAGAGGCGTCACTTTCACCGAGGAGGCTTTCCGGCGTAACTTTGGCCAGAGGAACGACACCATCGTCAGGGTTACGCTTGGCAAGGACACGCCGCAAACCGAGATAGACGCTATCACCCGTGAAAAGGAGAGCTATTTCCGCAGTATCGTTAAGGACAATATCAGGCCGCTGCCCGGTGCGGTAGCCCTGTTGAAGTCACTCGCCGAGAATGGTTTCAAGGTGGGACTGGCATCATCAGCGCCGGTGGAAAATATTGAGCTGCTCACCACCACGCTGGGCATCAGGGACTGCTTTCAGGCCATCGTCTCCGGCCGGGAGGTCGCCGAGGGCAAGCCCAACCCGCAGGGTTACCTGCTCGCCGCCCAGAAACTGGGTGTCGCTCCCAAGAATTGTGTGGTCATCGAGGATGCCGTTGCCGGTTTAGCCGGCGCCAGGAGGGCCGGGATGCACTGCGTGGCCGTCACTACCACCCACCCGCGCGCCAGCCTATCGGAGGCCGACCTCATCGTCGAGACACTGGAGAATGTAAGCGTTAGCGACTTAGAGCGGCTCATCGATGGTTAAACGGGACGTTGAGAGATAATACGAAACAAAGGAGTAGAAATGGAAAGGTCACTGGTTTTGATTAAACCC
>JAUYDJ010000102.1 GCA_030690025.1 Chloroflexota bacterium
AAACAGCTTGGAGTTTTATGGAGAGGGACGCAAGTCCCTCTTTTGTTTTGGCCGTGTCAGTGTCGGTTCTCTTCGGTTTTGGTTGTTGCTATCTTAAACCTGTCATTGCGAGAGGGCGTCCGCCCTCGAAGCAATCTCAGATGGGTGGGGAATGAGATTGCTTCGTCGCTACGCTCCTCGCAATGACAACCATGATTGAGCAGAACCCTCAGTGTCCTCACCTAGACAAATCACGCCAAAATAGGCTAATATTTAAGATTAGCGGCTCAAAATTAAGCGGTAAACTATGAATTACGAGACTATTATCGGGCTGGAAGTACACGCGCAGCTGCTGACCAAAAGCAAGATGTTCTGTCGCTGCAGCGCTGATTACGCTAATGCCCCGCCCAACACTCACGTCTGTCCGGTCTGTTTGGGTATGCCCGGCGTCCTGCCCGTTATCAACCGGCAGGCAGTGGAATATACTATCATGACCGCCCTGGCGCTCAACTGCACCATCGCCGAGTATACGCGTTTCGACCGCAAGAACTATCCCTATCCCGACTTGATGAAGGGCTACCAGATTTCGCAGTATAACCTGCCTTTCGGCCTGGGCGGCTCGCTCACCATTGAGGTTGACGGCCAGAAGAAGCAGGCGGGTATCACCCGCGTCCACCTCGAGGAGGACGTGGCCAAGCTGGTGCACTATGATTCCCCGGATGGGAAGTCATACAGCCTGGTGGATGTCAACCGCTCCGGCGTGCCGCTCATGGAGATTGTCGGCGAGCCCGACCTGCGCTCGCCGGAGGAAGCCCGTCAGTACCTCATTAAGCTGCGCAGCATCCTGCAGTACCTGGGTGTTTCCACCGGTAATATGGAGGAGGGCAGCTTCCGCTGTGACGCCAATATCAGCATCCGGCCTGAAGGCAGCGATAAGCTGCTGGCCAAGGTCGAGGTCAAGAATATGAACAGCTTCAAGGCGGTCTACCTGGCGCTGGAGTATGAGGCCGAGCGCCAGCGCAAGGCCGCTGCCGAGGGCAAGCGTCTGGTGCAGGAGACCCGCGGCTGGCTCGACGAAAAGGGTAAGACGGTTTCCCAGCGCAGCAAGGAGTACGCCCACGACTACCGCTATTTCCCCGAGCCGGACCTGCCGCCGCTGGTCATCACCCGGGAATGGGTCGAGGAGATTGTGGCCAAGCTCCCCGAGCTGCCGGAAGCCCGCCGCGACCGCTTCGTCAGTCAGTATGGCCTACCGCTTTATGATGCCAACCTGCTGACCGGCTTACGGGCGGTGGCTGACTACTTTGAGGACTGTCTGAAGACCGATGCCTTTAAGCAGTTACCCGCCGATAAGGGGGCGAAAGAGGTAGCCAACTGGCTTTTAGGCGAGGCGAGCCGTATAATGAATGATAATAACATAGATATTGTCGCGTTTAGCAAGAGGGTTAGTCCGGAGCAATTAGGCGAGTTATTAGTCTTGAACTCGCAAGATGTTGTCAACACAGCAACAGCCAAATACGTATTCGGAGAGGTGTTCAAAACCGGGAAAAACCCTGCTGAAATCATTGACGATAAGAGACTCAGTCAGATTAGTGATACGCGGGCGCTGGATGAAGAAATCGGCAAGGTGCTGGCGGCCAACCCGCAGCCGGTGGCTGATTATAAGCGGGGCAAAACACAGTCGCTGACCTTCCTGGTGGGGCAGGTGATGCGGGCGACCCGCGGCCGAGCCAACCCGAAGCTGGTAACCGAACAACTGAAGAAAAAGCTGGAAGAGGGGTAAAATGCAGTTCTATATAAATGTGGCTCAAATTGTATTGTCGGTGGCTTTGATACTGGTGCTGCTGCTCCAGGTGCGTGGCGGCGGGCTGGGGGGCATCTTCGGGCAGCCTGACTCGGTCTACCGCACCAAGCGGGGTGTGGAAAAGACGCTGTTCCAGTTCACCATTGCCCTGGTAGTCCTGTTAGTCATCATCTCGATAATTGCCCTCAGGCTGGGCTAAAGCTCCATGGACGCCATAGTAACCTTAACCACCGACTTCGGTCTGAATGATGCCTATGTCGCCGCCATGAAGGGCGTCATCCTCGGCATCAACCCCCAGGCGAAGCTGATTGATATCTGCCATACCATCCAGCCTCAGAATATTCACCAGGCAGCTTTTGTATTAAGCACCGCCTGGCCGTTCTTCCCCAAAGGGACCGTCCACCTGGTAGTAGTCGACCCCGGCGTTGGTTCCAGGCGTAAGGCTATTATCTTGCGGACGCCATCGGCCGATTTTGTAGCGCCGGACAACGGCGTGTTGAGCTATGTAGTCCAATCCTTTCAGCAAGTGAACCGCAAGCAGACGAAACTGGAACCGGAGCTGCAGGCAGTCGCCATCACTAAATCCGAGTTCTGGCGGTCGCCGGTCAGCCCGACATTTAACGGGCGGGATATTTTTGCACCGGTGGCCGCGCGGTTGTCGCTGGGCTTGCCGCCGGCCGATTTCGGTGAGGCGATAACTTCATTAACGATGCTGCCGCTCCTCCGGCCGTACCGGGCGCCGGATGGCGGGCTGGTCGGGCACATCATCCACATTGACGGCTTCGGCAATCTGGTGACGGATATCAGGGACGCCGACCTGCCGGCAGCCAGAGAAACCCTCATCATCGAGGTTGGCGAGCGGCATATTTCCGGACTGAGCCGCACCTATGCTGAAGGCGAAGGGCTGCTGGCTCTTATTGGCAGCAGCGGCTATCTTGAGGTATCCTTAAGAGAGGGCAGTGCCCGCGCTCTCACCGATGCCCGGGTGGGCGACGAAGTGAAAGTTAGCTTTACATAAAGTTTAAGGAGGAAGGCATGTTGAATCTGAAGGTATGGTTCCTGGAGACGCGCCCGCAGTTCCTGCTGCTTTCCGTGGTACTGGCGTTCCTGGGCGCCGCTATCGCCTGGTATTACGGTGCTTTTAACCTCGGCTATGCGCTGCTGGCTGGCTTCGGGCTGCTGCTGGCGCACACCAGCGTCAATGTGCTTAACGACTATTTTGACTATCGTAGCGGGTTAGACCTGCGCACCAGGCGGACTCCCTTCAGCGGCGGCAGCGGTATCCTGCCTGCGGCCATGCTCACGCCGAAGCAGGTCTTCTGGTTGGGGCTGGGCTCGCTGCTGGTAGCCGTGCTCATAGGCATCTTCTTCGTGGTAATGACGAACTGGGCACTACTGCCGCTGCTGCTGGTGGCGGCGTTCTGCGTAGTCCTTTACACCCCGCTAATACTGAAGCTGGACTGGCCGGAGTGGGCGCCGGGATTAGGACTGGGGGTGCTGCCGGTGCTGGGGGCTTATTTTGTGCAGACCGGCTTTTACACCTGGCCGGCGCTCGTGGCGGCGGTGCCCTCCGGTTTCCTGGTGCATAACCTGCTGCTGCTGAACGAGTTCCCTGACGCCGAAGCCGATAAGACCGTGGGCCGGCGGACGATGCCCATCACCCTGGGTAAGGCAAAAGCCAGCCTGGTCTATTCTGCGGTAACGATGTCAGTCTACGTGTGGATAATTGCATGGGTGGTGGCCGGGGTTATGCCGGTCTTTGCGCTCATCGCCTTGCTAACGCTGCCCTTCGCCATAAAGGCCATCCAGGGTGCGCTGAAGTATGATGACCCGGCCAAAATAATGCCGGCGCTGGGCAGTAATGTTCTGGTTGTCCTATTGACCCAGTTGCTGCTGGGCATCGGGTATATCCTGGCGGGGATTTTTTGAGCTTGTCAATCGGGAAAGATATGTCCAGCTGCGAACGGGCACAAACCAAGCCCAAGCCCCTGTATGACATGTTTGATGCCATACCGCGGCATTATGACCTTATCAACTGCGTCATCACTTGGGGGCTGGACCGGAAGTGGCGCTGGCAGGCTGCCCGGGAGTGTCTGGCGGCG
>JAUYDJ010000219.1 GCA_030690025.1 Chloroflexota bacterium
GCTTGGATAGCCCTAATCCTGAGTCGCTGGCGGCCGCCCTTAAAGTCTATAAGGGGAGGGCGCTTATTAACTCGGTTACCGGCGAAGAGCGTTCCATGGCGCAGGTCCTGCCCCTGGTCAAGGAGTACGGGGCGGCGGTTATCGGCCTGCCCCAGGATGATACCGGTATCCCGGCGACTCCAGAGCAGCGGCTGGCGATAGCCCGCCGCATCGTCGAGCGGGCGGAATCGATGGGTATTCCCCGGGAGAATGTCATCATCGACTGCCTGGCCCTGGCGGTGGGCGCCGATTCCACGGCCGGGCTGGTCACTATCAATACCGCCCGAACGATAAAAGCCGAGCTGGGCATAAACCTGACGCTCGGGGCCAGCAATATCTCGTTTGGCCTGCCCGACCGTGTTTTGCTGAGCAATGCCGCCGTTGCTATTGCCATCACCGCCGGTTTTACCTGTCTCATCGTGGATGTGGCTAAAGTACGCCCGATAGTCCTGGCTACCGATGTCATCGTGGGCAAGGACAAGTATGCCATGCGCTACCTCAAGGCTTACCGGGAGATGATGAAAAAGCAGGCGTTAGAATAAATCAGTGAAGACGAGTGATTTCGACTATTACCTGCCGCCGGAGCTTATCGCCCAGACCCCGCTTGAGCCGAGGGACCGGTCGCGGCTCATGGTTATTGACCGCAGCGATGGTTCACTCAGGCACCGGCACTTTTTCGAGATAGCGGACTGGCTGCAGCCGGGCGATGTCCTGGTCATGAATGACAGCCGGGTGATTCCCGCTCGCCTCAGTGGACGGAAGACCAGCGGCGGCAGGGTAGAGATGCTGCTGGTGCGGCGGGTCAGCCCGAATGTGTGGGAGACGCTGGTCAAGCCGGGCAAGCGGGTGGGCATCGGCACTAGAGTTGACATAACTAACGAGGCGGGACAAAACGGCCTGGTCTCGGCGGAGGTGGTCGGGGTAGGCGAGGGTGGCATCAGGGTGGTCAGCTTCTCCGATGAGACGAAGCTGCCGCAGCTGGGCAAAATTCCGCTGCCACCGTATATTCACACTCCGCTGGCCAATCCGGAGCGTTACCAGACAGTCTACGCTAACGAAGCGGGCAGTATTGCCGCGCCCACGGCGGGCCTGCATTTTACTACAGACTTAATCGACCGGATAAGAGACAGGGGTGTACACTGCCAGTTTGTTACCCTGCATGTGGAGCTGGATACCTTCCGGCCGGTCCGGGAAGAAGACCCGTCTAAACACGCCATACACCAGGAATACGGCGTGCTCACCCAGGAGGTGGCTGATGGGATAAATCAGGCTAAAGCGGAAGGTCGGCGGGTTATTTGCGTGGGGACGACGGCCGCCAGGCTGGTTGAGGCAGCCGCTCAGGCCAGCCGCGCGGGTCGACTGGAGCCGCTGGCGGGCTGGGTGGAACTGTTTATCCTGCCGGGATACCGGTTCCAGGCAGTTGATGCCCTTATTACCAACTTTCACCTGCCCCGCTCAACGCTGCTGATGCTGGTCTCCGCCTTTGCCGGTCGTGAGCTTATCAGCCGGGCTTACCAGGAGGCCATTGCGGAGAAATACCGGTTTTATAGTTTCGGCGACGCGATGTTAGTGTTATGACACGAAAATAGCTTCTCTTCGTTCTCCAGGCCAGCCAAATTTACGGCACAGGTTACTCCTACATGATCGAGTTTCTCAGATGGATATACTTTGACATCGAGAATTTCGATGACTCTTACTTTTTCCTTGAACGTGGCATTGCAGACATTTTCCAGATGCAATCTCGATAGAGCTTCTCTTGTTTTTTCCAGGGATTGTGCATCTCTGGTTATTTTTTGCAGCGAGGCCTCCAGTTCCTCTTTTCTTCGCTGTGCCTTGAGCACCCTTTCGCGGTATTCGGCTATCCGCCTTGTTGCTTCCTCAGCTATATAAAGCGGGCTATTGTTCTCATAAGCCTGCTGGATTCTGGTGATTCCGGATTCAGCCTGCGCTATCTGGTACTTTGCCAACCTCAAGTTACGTTTGGCCTCACTCAGGTGGCTAGTAGGCTTGCCAGTTGGATTGTCTAGTTTTGGCTTCTTATTAAGCCTAGTTTCTGTCGTAAGAATGTTGAGATAGACATCTGAAATCTTAGCGTATAAGTGCAATTACACGCCAATGAGTGAATCTCCAGCTTCAAATTAGTGCTGCACACCTCGTCATGTTGTTAAGATACCGGTCGGGAGACACCACTCATCGAATATGTCCGGCATCGATAGCAGCCGAAGGGTATGGCCGGTAGGCGCGGTGTCGACGATGTACTTATCGAAATTTCCCTCATCCATCACGTCCATGAGACGTTTCAGTCCCATCACCTCATCCGCACCTGGCACCGGGAGAGATACTAATTTCTCCCTCTCGCTTATTGTGAGGTGCTCAATGCCGGCTGAGGTCTCAAGGAGGCGACGCATCTGCCGCCTGTAGTCCATCTTGAACCTCTCCAGAGTTTTCGCAGCAGAGATCTCCAGAGCGTACAGATTGTCGGTCTGCTCCACTTTGACAATCTCATCCCCTATTTCCTGTCCGAGGCAGTCCCCCAAGGAGTGAGCTGGATCGGTAGATACCACCAAAGTCTTCCGAGGGAGCAGCGCAAATGCAGTTGCGGCGGCACAGGTGGTCTTCCCGACACCACCCTTGCCGCCAAACAATATGAAGTCTCTGTTCAGGATATCCCGTGTCGCCATGA
>JAUYDJ010000232.1 GCA_030690025.1 Chloroflexota bacterium
TATCGTGGCCGGGGTCACGCTGGTAATACCCTACGTCATGCCTTTCTACCTGGTGCTGGCCATGATTGAGGATTCGGGAATTCTCACCCGGGTCGCCTTCATGGCCGATAATTTCATGCACCGGATGGGACTGCACGGTAAGGCCATCATTCCCTTAATCCTGGGGTATGGCTGCAACGTCCCGGCCATTTATACCTGCCGGGTGATGGGGACAAGGCGGGAGAAGCTGCTGGCCGCCTTCGCCATAACCTTCGTGCCCTGCACGGCCCGGACTATTGTAATCCTGGGGCTGGTTGCCGCCTTCGTCAACATCCAGTGGGCGCTGGCACTGTACGCTATCGACCTCATCATTATCTTTATCGTGGGGCGGGTTGCGCTTAGAGTGGTGCCGGGCAAATCAACCGGGCTGATAATGGAGATGCACCCGTTCCGGGTCCCGTCCTTCAATGTGGTGGCTAAACAGACCTGGGCGCGGACCAAGTCGCTAATGTATATGGTCTTCCCGATATATTTGCTCGGTGGCGCAGCAGTCCAGTGCCTATATGCCCTCGGCTGGCTTGAACCCATCAATAGCATCATGTCGCTCGTTACGGTGCAATGGCTTGGGCTCCCGGTAATAACCGGCATCCTTCTGGTATTTGGCACGATTCGAAAAGAGCTGATTGTCCTTGCCCTGGTGCCGTTATATGGCACCGGCAACTTCAGTCTCTTCCTGACGCCGGCACAACTCATCGTCCTGGCGTTTGTGGGTATGCTTTATCTGCCCTGCATTGCGACTTTTGCCACCCTGGTTAAGGAATTCGGCTGGAAGCCCGCCACCGCGATATCAGCGGCTAATCTGGTTACGGCGGTACTTCTGGGAGGTATCCTTGCCCGGGCCCTCTCCCTGATGTGGTAAACAGCCGGAGACTGCCAGACAGCGGGGTGATTGAGGTGAATTTGTAGACTGCCCGTGTTTTTCTAGAACACTGCACCTTTAGAAACCAGCACCCATTACCAAGAAGCCTCCGATTTTCAGGGTTACGTTTGTTTGGAAGTGAGCAGCAATATTACAAGTGCTTACGCTACGATTTGACAACGACCGAATTGAATACTACAATGACGCCAAATGACTATTCTACACGACTGGCTCGACATAAAAGACGTTTTTGGACATAACCTCTTACTTGGAAACGGGGCAAGCATAGCAGTACACCCTGACCTGTCCTATAAATCTCTCTATGCGCAAGCCTGTGAATCTGGGGCATTGACTAGTAACGTACAAGAGTTATTTAAGACATTTCATACAGAAAATTTCGAAGTCCTCCTCAGGCTGTTGTTGCATGCCAAACTAATAAATGAAGCTTTCAACATAGATGACGAAGGTAAGATAGGCCAGGCCTATCAGCAGGTCAAGGATGCCCTTGTAAAAACAGTAATAGACGTTCATCCAAAATATGACAGGGTTAACTATCTCTTAAAGCCAATCGCTGATTTTATGAGAAGCTTCAAACGAGTCTTTTGTCTAAACTACGATCTACTGGTTTATTGGGCAATGTTGGTAGGTAATGACCAATACGGCACATGGTTCAAAGATGCCTTCATTGAGGAAGACGGCAGTTTCAAAAACGACTACGGTTTCCTTTTTTCGCCGCATTTTACAGCGACAGGAGCAACAGTAGTTTTCTATCCGCACGGCAATTTGTTTCTTGCAACTGATTTCTTTGGAAATGAAGTTAAGCTAGCTGGCTCTGATGAAGAACGACTTCTTGAGAAACTATTATCCCAATGGGGGAAGGGAAATCAGATAGAAGACTACATACCACTATTTGTTAGTGAGGGAAACACTGGGGAAAAGCTGCATAGAATAAGGAGAAGCAACTATCTAGACACAGTGTACGACTCTGAGTTATCGACACTCGAAGATTCTCTTGTTATTTACGGCTGGCGGATCGACAAGCAAGACTTGCATATCCTCGATGCAATCGGTAAGGGAAAACTAGCAGAAATTGCGATATCCATTTATAAAAAAGAGAATGATTGGCAATCCAATTGTGACGAGGTTGAAGCGAAGATTAGAAAGAACCCGGGTTTGAAACAATGCGAACTAGTCTTCTTTGATGCTGAGAGTGAAGGCTGCTGGATTCATCAGCACAATGCCAATGCGTACTTGTGAAAGGCATAGTAACTAGAGAGGGGCTTTCGCCCCCTCTCCCACTTGACACACCCGCCACCAATGTTATGAAGTCTGGCCGAAGTGAGCTTTCCCTGACCCAATTGGGCTTCTCCTTACAGTTAATTTGATAAAGATTAACGCCCATGTTAATATGGACATTAAGGAGAAGGGTATGAGCAAGATAAAATCAATCGGGATGGCAGAGGCAAGACCAAGGCTCACTCAACTGGTGGAAGAGGTCAATAAAGGTGGGGAACCGTACTTCATAGTGTCTGGCAGCCGGATGAAAGCAGTCCTTATCGGGATTGACCAGTATAATGACATGATAGAACGTTTGGAGGACCTTTCTGACTCCGTCGAGCTACTCCAGGCCAAGCTCGACCAGGAGCCAACAATGCCGTTTCAAGAGCACCTGGAGAAATTAAAAGAAAAGACATCTGGTGTACCAGCTAGAAATTAGCCACAATGCCCACCAGCAGATTCGCAAACTTCCGGCACAGACCAGGGAGAGGATTAATAATGCCGTTGCCCGTCTAGCCGTGGAGCCCCGTCCACCAGGTGTCAGAAAATTATTGGCAAAAGATGGTTACAGAATCCGGGTAGGAGACTATCGGGTCCTTTACCTTATCGATGATGAGGTAAAGATAGTTACCATTTATCGCGTGATGCCCAGAGAGAATGTTTACCGGTTTTAATAAGCTCTAACTCCTCCACCTTCCCCAATTGACACGCCCGCCACCAATGTTATACAGTTGGGCTGAAGGAGGGGTCGGCGTGAGGGACTGGCTCAAGGCGCGTGCCCTGCTCTGCTTCCTGCTCAGCCTGTGCGTGCTGACAGTCTCCTTCGTGTTTGTCCCCGGCCTGAGCAAATTCAACGAAAGCTTTGCGCCACCCTCTTCCGCTCCGCCTGAAGGCCAGAGCTATGCCCTGCTAGCGGCCACCTTCAACATCAACGCCAACCTGCAGCGAGTCCCCCGCATGGAAAGCGGCGCCTACCGCCGCGCCCTATTGATACGCGCTGCGGTCGCACCCTCCCAGACTCAGCGCTGCTTCAGCCAGGAACCCCGCCTCATTTCCAATTGCCCGGGCAGCTTCGCCGGCATCTCCCGGACACAGTACCATCAAGCCTGCCAACTGCTCGATTTGCCTCCTCCGGCCAGCATGGTTTCCCTCTAGCCATCTGGAACAGCCGGGCGCCAGAGCCACAGGCCACACTAATAGACATTACCGTTTGCCTGCGGGCGGAAAGCGCATAAGAAGGAGGAGTAGATGCAACTGAATCAAATCATAGCCCTGGTGGTTATTGTAGCCATTATTGTCTTCATCGTGCTACGCAACCTGCCGGGCAAGAAGTCGGCCACCAAAGACACAGAGAAAAACTCGAAGGGCACGACCTAGCTTAAAACGCAGGGGGATCCTCCCTCTCCTGGAGAAGAGGGAGAGTCTTTAAGAGAGGGGGCTCAGCCCCCTCTCTTAATTTTATTCCCCTTCCCTTCAAGGGAAGGGGCAGGGGATAGGTCAAACTCATATAAGAGTGCGACCAAATGAAAAGGATACCATTGCAGAAATTCCGATGAAGCCGTGATAACAAAGCAATCTCTCCCGGGTGAGTGATCGGTGAGATTGCTTCGCCCCGACCCTACGTGTCAGGACTCGCAATGACAAGTACCAGCCAGGCAGGTCTTGTCTAGTCCCCACCTATGCACCGCAAAGTGCCGGGGGCCACGCATCCCCGCTTCAGCAGGATGTCCCTCTCTTTCAACAGGCAGGCGCGGTTGTGGGCTATGGCTTTGCTGAAGTCACCTTTATGCCAGGCCTTCATACACTCGAACCCGATGTCATAGAAAGGGTCGTCATAGTTTGAAATCCCCAGCCAGCTGACGGCCTCCTTCTTGGCTTCAAACGGCCGCTCCTGGAGTTCCCCGTCAAAAGGAATTTCAATGCCAACGTGGTGAAACCAGACGCCCCTCTCGAAATCACAGTTGAAGGCATGGAAAGGCCGTTGCAGCGCCTGGACAATCTGAGGTGTTTTGGCCTTCAGTTCATCAATCCCCGCGGTATCTTTCGCGCAGTAGATGTGAAGTCGCTCCCGGTTTATGTACCCCAATATGACCTGGGTTATCCGGCTGTAGCGACGTGAGTCGGACTGGTATAGTCTATTGAAGTCACCGACAGTCTCGATATCAATAATGGTCCCGGCAAAGTCAGACGCTGCTTTCTCGTCATGCTCTATCATCACTTGGGCCGCTCTCCTGTTCCAGGTAGCCGCGCAGGGTCAGGGCGTTCCCTACCGCAAACCCCTCAATATCGTTATTGAAGTAAATATGTCCCCACCAGTAGCCTGGCTGCCATTTCCCGCCTTCCGGACTATTTATCGAAAACTTCGACTTTTATGGCTTTGCCCAGCCCAAACTCGGGGCAGGCGCTGATAGCTATCAGGCAGTTCATCTCGGCGCGCAGGTCCATA
>JAUYDJ010000262.1 GCA_030690025.1 Chloroflexota bacterium
CGGCCGAGGTCGAGGATTACCTCCAGCAGCTCCCTGGCGTCTTCTTGCTCGATGAGCAACTGGCGGATTTGCGGCGGCAATATGCTTAGCAGGGCATCCAGGTCGTCAGTGATTACCTTTTGCAATGTCCCTCCTGAATTAGTATTGTTTCAAATGTCATTCTGAGCGTAGCGAAGAATCCGTCCTTTCTTTGACGGATTCTTCAGTCGTTCGCCTGCGGCGTCCTCCTTCAGGATGAATCCTTCAGGATGACACAATAGCCTGAAACCTATTTTCGTAGCAATGACAATTTTAATTTGCTTGCCAAAGCACCGAAGATAGAGTAAAAGCGAGTATCCTACCGGTACTGGCGGAAGATAAGCACCGAGTTATGCCCGCCAAAGCCGAAGGAGTTGGACATGGCGGTGTGTATTTTGACCCGGCGCGCCCGGTTAGGCACATAGTCCAGGTCGCATTCCGGGTCGGGATGGGTCAGGTTTATGGTCGGGGGGAGCACCCCGTGCACCAGGGAGAGCACGGTTATCACCGCTTCAATACTGCCCGCCGCGCCCAGCAGGTGCCCGAGCATGGACTTGCTGGCTGATATCGGGACATGCCGGGCACGGTCGCCGAACACATTCTTGACCACCGCTGTCTCCACACGGTCGTTAAGCAAGGTCGCCGTGCCGTGGGCATTAATGTAATCAATATCATAAGGGGTCAGGTTGGCCCTTTTTAAAGCCAGCCTTACCGCCCGGCTGGCGCTCTCGCCGTCCGGCGAAGGCTGGGTAAGATGGAACGCGTCACTGGTAGCGCCGTAGCCCACCATCTCGGCCAGAATAGGCGCGCCGCGCTCCAGCGCATAGTCGGCATCCTCCAGCACCACCACTGCCGCGCCCTCACCGAGGACAAAGCCATCGCGCTCGGCATCAAAAGGCCGGCAAGCCTCCTGCGGACTGCTATTCCGTGTGGACAAAGCCCGTATAGCTCCAAAAGCTGCCAGCACCAGCGGCATAATGGGCGCTTCAGTGCCGCCAGCAATCATTATCCGGGCATTCCCCTGGCGAATCATCTCATAAGCCTGGCCGATGGCGTCACTGCCGCTGGAGCACGCCGAAGAGGGAGCGTAGTTCATCCCCTTGGCGCCCAGGGTCAGCGAGACCTGCACCGAGGCGGCATCGCCGGTCATGGTAGGCGCCAGGATGGGGCTTACCCGGGCCGGGCCCAGTTCGCTGAGTATCTTGTATTGCTCACAGACGGAGAGCAACCCGCAGACGCTGTTACCCACGATAACCCCGGTATCATAGGCATTATCAGGATTCAGAGTCAAGTTGGCGGCGGCCGCTGCCTGGAGGCTGGCCACGACGGCAAACTGCGTGAACCGGTCCATGCGGTGGGCCTGCCTCCGGTTGACGTACTGACCGGGGTCAAAACCCTTGACCTCGGCGGCGAACCGGGTGGCAAAGGGGGCCGGGTCAAAGCTGGAGATATCGCCCACCCCGGACTTTCCGGCGATGAGCGCCTGCCACATGCTGTCGACGGTGAGGCCAACCGGGCTGACCGCTCCCAGGCCGGTAACTACCACTCTCCTGCCATTCGACTCTGTTTTCACCGACACCACCTTAATCAGAAGCCAAATTTCCTGTAGTATAGCAAACAAAGTTGGAAAGCAGCAAGCGGTTAACCAGCCTAGTGCTCTGATAGAATCCTAAAGTAGTACCAAAGTCCTATGAAGACAGAGGGGAGCTTAATGGGCGCCGCGATTTTAGACCTGGGCAACGCTTCGCCGCACCGCGGCAATGCTCCTCAGCCGCTGTGTCTCGTGGAGCAGCTTCTTCCGCAGCCGGATATTCTTCGGGGTGACCTCAACCAACTCATCATTATTGATGAAGTCGATGGCCTGCTCCAGGCTCAACTTTAACGGCGGAGTCAGCTTTATGGCGATATCGGAGGTAGAGGCACGCACGTTGGTGAGCTTCTTTTCCTTGCAGACATTAACGGCCATGTCCTGCGGGCGGGGATTGATACCCACAATCATGCCCTCGTAGACCGGCGTGCCCGGTTCGATAAAGGTCAGCCCGCGTCCCTGGGCATTGTTCAGGCCATAGGTAACCGCCGTGCCGTCCTCCGAGGCCACCAGCACCCCGCTGCGGCTGGAAGTCACCTCGCCCAACGCAGGTTCGTAGTCGAGGAAGAGGGTGTTCATAACCCCCTCGCCCCGGGTAGCGGTAAGAAACGCGCCGTGAAAACCAATCAGCCCCTTGGTGGGGATACGGTACTCCAGACGCACGTTACCGTGGCCATCATTACGCATATCGGTCATGTGTGCCTGCCGTTTGCTCAGCATCTCGGTCAGGACGCCGATGTATTCGTCCCGGATATCGATGGTGAGTGATTCCACCGGCTCCATGAGCTTGCCATCGACTATTTTAGTGACCGCCTGCGGCTTGGAGACTTCAAACTCGTAGCCCTCCCGGCGCATGGTCTCAATGAGAATGGCCAGGTGCAGCTCGCCCCGCCCGGCCACGCGGAAGACATCCGGACCTTGGGTATCCTGTACCCTGAGGCTGAGATTGGTCTCCAGCTCCTTGTACAGCCGCTCGCGCAGCTGGCGGGTAGTGCTGAAGCGCCCATCGCGGCCGGAAAACGGTGATGTGTTTACCCCAACGAACATCTCGACCGTCGGTTCGCCCACCTCGATGCGGGCTATTGCTTCAGGCTGCTCCGGGCTGGAAATAGTATCGCCAATGCCCACATCCGCCACGCCGGTTACGGCCACAATGTCGCCGGCCTGAGCTTCGTTTGTCTCCAGGCGCTTGAGTCCCAGGTGAGTAAATACCTCACCAATCTCATGCCGGGTTATGCTCCCATCGGCGCTCACCCTGACTACTTCATCGTGCGGCGCTACTTTGCCGCGGTGGATTCTACCGATGGCCATTCTACCTTTGTGGTTATCATAGTCCAGATTGGATACCAGCATCTGGAAGGGACCATCCTCAATAGCCGGCGGTGGTACCGCCTGCAGAATAGCTTCAAAGAGAGGCTCCAGGTTTTTACCTTCCGCGCCCAGTTCGGTCACGGCCACGCCGGCCTTGCCGCTGGCATAGAGCACCCGGAAATCCAGCTGGTCGGCGCTGGTGGCCAGCTCCAGGAAAAGGTCCTGGGTCAGGCTGAGCACCTCGGCCGGGCGCGCGTTCTCCCGGTCAATCTTATTAAGGACCACGATGGGTTTTAAGCCCTTTTCCAGGGCCCGCTGCAGCACAAACTTGGTCTGGGGCATGGGCCCATCCACCGAGTCCACCAGAAGCAGGCAGCCGTCAGCCATATTGATGACGCGTTCCACCTCGCCGCTGAAATCAGCGTGTCCCGGCGTATCGATAATGTTGATTTTGACGCCCCGGTAGACCACGGCGGTATTCTTGGCCAGGATAGTGATGCCTCTTTCCCGCTCGAGCTCATTGCGGTCCATGATGCACTCGCCAACCTGCTCATTGTCCCGGAAGATCTTGCTTTGTTTCAGCATGGCGTCCACCAGGGTGGTCTTGCCATGGTCAACATGAGCAATAATTACTATATTTCTGATATCCTGTCGATAGTCCATAATTGTCACCGATTCGCAGTCAAATTTTTTCAGCCGCCCGGTATTGCCCGGGCCTCGCTGGCATTCGCTGCGTCAAATGCCATAATTACGAGTTTGTAAATGTTCGGGAAAAAGGTTGGGCTTCAATGTTTGCCCGCGTCAGGTAGTCTTGCGAACATGAAACAACGCACCTGGACCGGAATCCGGTCCAGGTGCGTGTTTTTGGTGCTAAAAACTAGCGTCCCCGGCTTGGTGGTTTGATCTTAGTATAGCAATCGCTGCAATACACCGGTCTATCACCGCGGGGCTGGAACGGAACTTCGGTGTCCTTGCCACACTGAGCGCACTTGGCGGGGTACATCTGCCGGCGTCCGCCGTAACCAGAGCCACCACCGCTACCGCCACCGCTACCGCTACTTCCGTAGCGCTCTGCTTTCCTGGCTTCGCGGCATGATGGACAACGCTTGGGCTCGTTAGTGTAGCCTTTGGACTGGAAGAATTCCTGTTCCGTGGCACTGAAAGTGAAGTTAACTCCACAGTCAGAACACTGAAGCGTCTTGTCTTGCAATGTCATCGGATGACCTCCTCTCTCAAATTAGTTGGTTTAGAGCAAGGGTCATCCGTCACTTGGGTAAATCTACAGTAGTCTATCAAGGTCAATTTAACTAAGGTTTGGTGATAACCCATCTGAAACCACCATTCTTAGTATACACTACCCGAAAACGTTTTGCAAGGGGCTGTGCTGGTTTCACAGTACCGTTCGGTCTTGGTTGGTGAAGTTTATT
Organism: Chloroflexota bacterium; assembly: GCA_030690025.1. Taxonomy (GTDB): domain Bacteria; phylum Chloroflexota; class Dehalococcoidia; order Dehalococcoidales; family JAUYDJ01; genus JAUYDJ01. Next base: position 4,345 of record JAUYDJ010000262.1, read on the forward strand.
ACTTGTGGTGTCCGACCCATTTGATTCGCACCTCACGATTTGGCCTATCAACCACATACCAAACACGAGCATCATCCGTAATGTCATATTGTAGGATGCCTAGTCTTTCGTATCTGCCTCTGAGCTTTTTTAGCTTACCACCTGACTTCAATCTATCCTCAGGTGATTCGCGAAGGAATTTCTTACATCGCTCCATCGCCTCGGGTATTTCTAAGCATAGAGCATCCCACTTATCTTTCAGCCGACCTTTAAGGCTAATGGAATATTCAGTCGATGGTGACATAATCTTTGGGGTTGTCTTTTTCAAGCAAAGACTTTGTTGCCTCACTGTTATGTGCTGTCTCAGCGGTAGCTTCCCAGTCTTCAATAAGATTGTTCAACTTGCTAAGTTCACCCTGAACAAGGTCGGCAAGCGCCGTATTCAGGAGTTGTTTACGAAACTCTTGCCTTTCTTCTTCAGAGAGATACGAAGCCCAGGGGAAAACGGAATACCGCCCCTTTTCGTAATCCTCGCAAAAGGTAATAATCTTATGCAACATATCAATTTGTGCGTAAAGCCTTTCGGCTTCTCTGCGGTTCATAACGGTAAGATTGGTGTCACCATAGTGAATAGTAATCGGAGCACGAGATGCGTACTCCAGCCACTTTTTTTGATTTTTCCTAAGGTCAGTGGCGTTGACTATTCGGTCCGAAAATATTGTGCTGACCATCTGACTCACCTCGCTAATTCTTTCTATCTGTGCAAAAAGAATAACAATAACAGTACAAAATGAATTACGTAAACTGCTACAACTACCATATTAGACCACATTCTACCACACGGTGTCAATAAGAGAGGGGGCCAAAGCCCCCTCTCTTAAAACGACTTCTTCTGGATTCCGTCACGCCGTGTCCACCGTGAAGGGCATGACGTCCTCAATACTGTCCGCGTTGCAGAAGAGCATCACCAGCCGGTCCATGCCCAGGGCAATACCGCCGCACTCGGGCAAGTGGGTAATGGCCTCCAGAAAACGCCGGGGCAGGGACATCTGCCGTCCCTGCTCCTTCTCCATTTGCTCTATTTCCGTCCGGAAGCGCCGCTCCTGTTCTCGGGCATCAGCCAGCTCACTGTAAGCGTTCGCCAGCTCCAGTCCGCCGATAAATACTTCTGCCCGTTCCGCCACCTGCGGCTCGCCCAGCTTAAGCCGCGACAGAGAGGCCATTGGCGCCGGGTAATCAAGCAGCACTGTGGGCCGGTCGGGGGCGAAACCGGGGATTACCTTAGTCACCAGGTCGGTATCGAACCGTAGCGGGTCGGGGTCGGCGATGGGGTCCCAGCCGGCGGCATTAAGAAAGGCATCACGAACTGTAACCACCGGCCAGGGCGGCGTGAGGTCGATTTCCTGGCCCTGGTAGAAGATTACGGCGGGCAGCTTGAGCCGGCGGACGATAGCCGCCACCAGCTGTTCGGTATCCCGCACCATCTGCCGGTAGTCAGCGCCGGCGCGGTACCATTCCAGCATGGTGAACTCGGGATTGTGCCAGCGGCCCCGTTCGCCCTTGCGGAAACAGCGGCTGACCTGGAAAAGCCTCTCGTAGCCAGCGGCAAGGAGCCGCTTCATATGTAACTCGGGAGAAGTGGACAGGAACCAGCCCTCGCTCTGAAAAGGGGCGATGTACAGCTCCGGGGCGATTTCGGGAAGACGGACGGGTGTCTCTACCTCGAGAAAGCCCTGCTCCCGGAAGAAAGCCCGACTGAACTCATAAACCAGCGCCCGGCGTTCCAGGTTTGGCTTCAGGCGAATAAGCCGCCGGTCTTCCATCGCGGTTTACTTCTTGGTGGTGACCCGTTCCAGGTACTGCCCGGTGCGGGTATCAACCTTGATGATATCGCCTTCTTTGACGAAGGGGGGTACACCCACCTCGTAGCCGGTCTCCAGCGTGGCGGCTTTGTTCTGCGCCGTAATGGTATCGCTCTTGCTGGACACCTCGCTCCGCACCACCTTGAGCTCGACGAAGGTAGGCAGGTTCAGGTCAATAGGTTTATCCTCGAGCATGACCATAGTTACCAGGGTGCCCTCTTTCAGGTAGTGGCTCCTGTCGCCAACCTGCTTCTCGGTAAGGAAGACCTGCTCGAAGGTCTCCGTGTTCATGAACACGTATTGCTCGCCTTCCTTGTAAAGGTATTGCATCTCGTGGCTGGTGACACGCGCCTCATCGACCTTATCGCCGGAGTGGAAAGTACGCTCCAGGACGCTGCCGTCAAGCAGGTTCTTCAGCTTGAGACGGAAGATAGCGCGGCCCTTCCCCGGTTTCATCAGGTCGTTTTCAACCACGTTGTAGGGCATACTATTAATCAGGATATTACTGTTCTTGTGTACATCGGATATATCCATTATTATTTACTCCCTCATCGCGCCCGCCGGGCGCTAAGTCTGAACGCTTCAAAGACATAATATGATAGTTGAGCCTGTTTCGTCAAGAGTGCCACTTTCGGGTATCATTTGCATTTGGTTGCCCAGTCATTGCGAGCGCAGCGAAGCAATCTCGATAAATCCGAGTTTAAGATTGCTTCGTCCCGACAGGTCGTGGACTCGCAATGACAGGTTAAAGAAAGCAGCAACCAAAACCGAACGGAACCCACTTTCGTCCGCTGGCAGAAAGCCAATTGACAATGTCCAGGCAGAGGTCTATTATCTTTCTAGATTCACCTGACAGAAACCGAATAGAAAAAGGAGAAGGCAGGATGTTAAGAGGCGGCGTGCCCATCGGCAGGGCCTTTTGAGTAGCCCTCAGGCTCAACTATTCCTGGTTTATTGTCTTTGCCCTGGTCACCTGGGCGCTGGCCTTCGGCTACTTTCCGGCTGTCCATCCGGGATGGAGTCTGGCGACATCAATAACTGCCGGCGTCATCACCAGCCTGCTTTTCTTTGGTTCCGTCCTGGCCCATGAGCTGAGCCACAGCGTGGTCGCCCAATCCATGGGCATACCGGTCCGGTCAATAACCCTGTTTATCTTCGGCGGTGTTTCTGAGATAACCCAGGAACCCAAATCGCCCCGGGACGAGTTCCGTATGGCGCTGGCTGGCCCGATGTGCAGCCTGCTTCTGGGCGGTATTTTCTGGGCAATCTCGTACTTAC
>JAUYDJ010000175.1 GCA_030690025.1 Chloroflexota bacterium
CGGTAGCCAGGCCGGTACAATGGCACAGGCCCAGCTTTTGCACACCCAGCTCATTAAGCGCGGCAACGGTCAACCGGATGCGCTCTTCAGAGGCATCAAACAGATGGGAGCCGCCCACAACAGTGTGCACCAGCTTTACGCCGGTAAGCTGCCGGGCATGATACAGGGTATTGACTATGCCGCGGTGGGCACAGCCCAGAATGACCACCAGTCCCGAATCGGTGTTCAAAATAAGTGCCAGGTCGTCAATGACCTTGTCAGCCTGCCAGCCGCTATCACTTTTGATAAACCGTTTGGCGTCAATCGTTTCAAACGTGGTCACCATCGGCACCTCGCCGGTAGTCGTGATGCGGTCGGTTATTCTGACCGGCTGGGTGGTTAGGTTGAACCTGGCGCCGAGGCTCTCCAGTTCAGCGCGCTGGTAAGGCATACCCACGTACTTGTCCGGCTTACCCGGTTCACGCTTATACCTCAGCGCCCAGACATGAGGATGGGCTATTATCTCTATTTCTTTGTTGACCCGGCGCAGCACATCACGCAAACCGCCGGTATGGTCATGGTGGCCGTGGCTTAAGACGATTTTATCGATGCTAGTCAGGTCGGTGTGCAAGAGGTCAGCATTATAGCCGGCGGAGACGCTGCGGCCGGTGTCAAGCAGGATATTCATCCCCTCCGTTTCTACCAGGATACTCAGTCCCCACTCCGCCAGGAAGTCACCCATGCTGCCCGTGGTATTTTCGCTCAAAGTGGTAATACGGACATTCACTTTTATCTGCCTCCTCTCAAAATGGTGGACTTCATTATCGAGAGACCATCGCTGGTATTATAACCCATACGTCAACCATTGTTCATGAGACGGCCCCGCTTCTTTGTGATGGCCCTGAGATACACAGACGGGACCTGGGACACTCCATAATTGACAACCAGCGGCATCCGCACTATAATCAGCTTCACAGTGGCGGATAGTGCTTCACAAATAATAAGTAGATGTGCTGCATGAGGGGGAGACACTGATGAGAATTGGACCCTGGGAAATTGCGCTTATACTGGTAATCATCCTGATTATCTTCGGGGTAGGCCGGCTGCCCCAGGTGGGCGGTGCCATCGGCAAGGCAATACGGCAGTTCAGAAAAGCCCAGCGCGGTGAGTTTGAGGAAGACGAGAAAGAAGAGCCAAAATCCAAGAACACCTCCGATGGACAATCAGCCAAGAGCTAAAGCGACATTCTCACCGCCGGTGTTATCAACCGGGCGCCTCGCCGGTTGAGCCTGCCACCGCCGGCGTAGACTGAGCTCCAACCAGAATAAGTTGCTTTTGCGCTAAAGAGTAGGCTATACTACGACATTAGTTACCCCCGGTAAACGACCGACCCAAATATGCTTGACGGCCGCAATCATCTTGACCTGATTCTAATAGACATCGCCGCCCTGGCGCTGGCGCTAGTCGTTTTTGCGCTGCCGGTGCCCGCGCTGCGACCAGTCCTGGGGTTCCCCTTTGTCATGTTCTCGCCCGGTTATGTGCTGGTGGCAATGCTTTATCCCGGGAAGGAAAGCCTCAGCCCGGCCGCGAGAATTACCTTGAGCCTGGGACTCTCTATAGTCGGCGTGGTCTTCATCGGGCTGGCGCTTAACTATACCCCCTGGGGTATCAGGCTACACCCGCTGGTTATTGCCGTAACCCTCTTTATCCTGGCTGTCTCCGTAGCTGCCTGGTACCGGCGGCGGCAGACTAACTTCCGGCAAGATTTTAACATCAGGGCTGCCCTGACTAATTGGCGACACCAATGGACAACTTCCGGCCGACTGTGCCGCAGCCTGATTATGGTCCTGCTTGGCGCTATCCTGCTTGGCGGCAGCGCCCTCGGTTACGCTATGGCCAAATCTCCGGTCAACGATGCCTTTACCGAGTTCTATATCCTGGGAACGGGGGGCAAAGCTGACAATTATCCACGGCAGCTCCGGCCCGGGGAGGAAGGCAGGGTAATAATCGGCATTGTCAGCCACGAACTAGCGGAGACTACCTACCGGTTAGAGGTGGCCATGGCAGGTGTCAAACTCAGTGAGCTGGCGCCGCCGTCACTGAAGCCCGGGGAGACATGGCAGGCAGTGATTGTGTTTACCCCTCAGCAAACCAGCGATAACCAGAAAGTAGAATTCATACTGTATAAAGGGAAGGACAACCCCGGTGAGGTGCGCTACCTGTGGGTGAATGTCAGGATATAGAGTCTAAGGTGAATGATGTGAAGTCGCCGCCGACGCGCTGGCTTGAAGGACTTATCCTTGTAGCCATCCTGGTGCTGGCCTTTTTCATGGCCAGTATCCCTCACCTGACATATGAGTACCCGCTTCACATAGATGAGTGGATGCGCTACGGCGGGGCGCAGAGCGTGGTAGCGACCGGGCATATTGTCTACCCCAGCCCCTTTCAGGCAGGTGAGACCGTCTCCCCCGATGAAGAAATTGGCTTCCATCTTTTGCTGGGCGAGCTCCAGATGATAACCGGCGTGTCCTGGCTCAATCTGTTCCGTTTTCTACCGGGAATTATTTTAGCCCTGCTTGCTTTACAGGCTTATGTCTTTTGTGGAGGCGGCGCAGCCGGGCTGGCGGCGGCCTTTCTGGCGGCCCTCATCCCCACCACGGTGAGATTCCTGGGGCCTGCTTTTCTTGTGCCGGTGGCCCTGGGACTGAGCTTTATCCCGCTGACGCTCGTCGTCCTCACCCGGCTGATGTCTGATATTCGCGGGCCAGTCATTCTGTTCCTGGTGTTCCTGTTCCTGTTGTTTATGCACCCCCCCACCCTGGCCGTGGTTTCAGTCATGGCGCTGGTCTATCTGATTTTCTTTCTCTCCGCCGGGGAGAAGTCCAGCCGCTTCCGCCAGTCGATGCTGGGTCTGGCTTCTGTAGCCCTGGTATACGTCTTCATGCTGTTCTGGGCACCCGCCTTTGTCAGTTTTGTGGTAAATGAAGCCGCCAGTCCGGCGCTCCACCTGCAGCTGCCCCCTATACAGGGCGCGGTGGCCGCGTTCGGCTATATACCGGCCATCCTGTTTAGCCTGGGAGTAGGCATCCTTGCCCACCGGGGGGGTCGGGAAAGCTGGGCGCTGGTGCTGTGCGCCGCCGGTCTGCTCGCCTACCAGCTACTGTACCCGCACTTCTATATTGGCCCGGATATTGTTTACGAGCGAGGCTGGCTTTATGTCTTTGTCTTTATGGCGTTGCTGGGTGCGGAGGCACTGGTAGCAATTAACCGGTGGGTTAGCATGCTATTTAGTCGGCGGAGGTTTGCCGGTGCCGCCAGCCGCGCTGTGGTGGGAATTGTAACGCTTTCAGCACTGGTCATGGGGTTGCGCAGCCACCTGGCGGAACCTTATTACCATATCGTCGACGATGTCACGTATCAGGACTTCCGCTGGGTGAGGGAATATGTGCCCGCTGAGTACCAAATTGGCGTGCTGGATACTGCCCAAGCGTGGGCTTTTGCCGATATCAGTGGCAAATTTGCCTATGCCAGTGAGGTCGCGCCCAATTTCCACCCCAGGGGCCGGGCGGCCATGGAGTTCCTCGACAACGGGGCGCGGGACGCTTTATGGCTATCGGCGAGGAATATAGGCATGGTCTATGGCCCGGGATTAGTCGAAAATAACCGGCTGATGAAGGTCAACCATAATATGTACCTTTTGGTCAGGGAAGAGGGGAGCTAATGATAAAACTGGCCGTCCGCTATCTGAGGCAAAGCCTGGCTTCACCGATCGGGTTTCTGCTTATTACCACCGGCAGCGGCTACGCCTTTGCCTATCTATAT